>CAIVKT010000729.1 GCA_903906615.1 uncultured Bacteroidota bacterium
ATCTTGTTATGCACCGTATCTATGATGGTAAACGGGTATTGCTCACCCGCTGCCCGCCTCAGCAATGCAGTTTTTAAATGTTGCATGATGCGGTCTTTGTCCGCGCCGTTTATAGACATACGCTCCCATATCTGCTCCTGCGCTGCTACCTGCACCAGTTCATCAAAGTGCGCACTATCCAGCGGCACCAGCCTTACCCTTTCGCCCACCAGTATTACCGGGTGTTGTATCCAGTTCATACCGCCAATTTACGAAATTTGCCCCCGATAGCTTATCTCCATTAACTTTTAACATTGGATTTATCAATGTGTCCATACATGAGCCCGGAATTTGTTCCCGATCGCTATCGTGGAATTTGGAATTTCCAGTTTGGAATATAATTGCCGTTCTTTGCAACTGAATGGAAAACAAGAACATACTCTATTATATATTTTCCGTGGTACGTGTATTCCTCTACCCCATTGCGCTGCTCTATGGCGCTATTGTGTGGCTGCGCAACCGCATGTATGATGCCAAATTCTTCACTTCTATAGAGTTCAGCGTGCCCGTCATAACGGTAGGCAACCTGTCCACCGGCGGCACGGGTAAAACGCCTCATGTGGAATACATCATAAGGCTGCTGCAATACCGTTTTCAGCCCGCCACTATGAGCAGGGGGTATAAGCGGCACACACAGGGCTTCCTGCTGGCAGATACCCAAACTAATGCCCTGCGCATTGGCGATGAGCCCATGCAGTATCACATCAAATTCCCGGAGCTGGTGGTGAGCGTGGCCGAGGAGCGCATGATCGGCATACCCGCCCTGCTACAACGCCGCCCCGATGTGGATGTGATCGTACTCGATGATGCCTACCAGCACCGCTCGGTAAAGGCAGGAATGAACATCCTCATCACCGACTATTCCCGACCATTCTATACCGACCATATACTGCCCTTCGGCAGCCTGCGCGAGAGCCGCAATGCTTACAAGCGCGCCAACATCATCATCGTATCCAAATGCCCGCCCAACCTTACGACAGACCAGGCCAAAGCCATTGAAGAACAAATAGCGCCCATAGCAGGCCAGCAGGTATTCTTCTCCTGCATACACTACGACTACCCTTTCGACTTTGTGACCAATGAGGCTGTGAACCTAAAAGACAAGAACATCATACTGGTGTGCGGCATAGCCCGCCCCGAGCCATTGGTGGCCTACTTGAAACAAAACGCCGCAGACGTACACACCCTCACCTACCCCGACCACCACTACTTCGTTACCGACAACCTCGAAGAAATGAAGGCCGCCTACAACAACTGGGATGTACCCAACAAAATAATAGTGACCACCGAAAAAGATGCCGCCCGCCTGCGCCTGCATATGGATAAGCTCAGGGCATGGGACATCACCATAGCCGTGTTGCCCATAAAGGTGGATATACTCTTCAATAAAGGCGAGCAATTAGACAACACCATCATTGCCTACACCGAGCGCGTGATCGCCGAGAACAATGATATGTTTGGCGATGGCGGTACGGTGGAGTATTTGGGGTAAGCTTTGTATCTTTATTTTGAATTATGACCGAAGAATTAAACAACCAACAATTAGAAGATAACGCAGTTCGGAACTTCGGCACGAACAATGCTGCTCTTGACTTTTGGAATGACCCTAAAGAGGATATTTACCAGGATTACTTAAACTTACCGAAGAACGATTTACACCTAATCACTCACTCATTAAACACCCATGTATGAAGATGCCAATTAAAACAAAGCATGTTTTTCTCGCACTAGTCTTTATCCCATTCTTTTCAAATGCCCAACTGGAGCTTGGTGCTAATATTGGTAATTCAATTGATTATTCTATCTCCTACAAGTTTATTGAACACATAAAACTCGGAATAGATTACAGTCAAAACATAATTGATCATTATCAAAATAATTGCCCTACCAAGTATGATCTTCCAAACTTGTTCTTAGAATATTCTCAAACTATTGGAAGAAGTGAACTTTATGCAGGGCTTAATGGCGGATTATATTTGGGCCAAGTTGACGACTATTATAAATATTACGACAACTCTCCTGCACCTGAAATCGGTGCACAGTTAGGCTATTCTTATAGAATCTATAAGAGAATATTGATTAATGCAGAAATCTATTATAGACATGTTCCATTAAACGAATCTTTCGAATACATTGATATAAAGCAAAAATCCTACATTGACTATGAAGGTGCAACTATAGGAATCCACTATGTATTTAATCATAAGAAAAAGAAAATGTTGAAAACAAAAGAAATATAGACATCCTACTTTTTCGCAAAGCATATCGTAATAATAACGCTAGCAACTCCTACGATAATACTTATTATTGTAATAAAATTTGACCACCAATTTTTCTCTTGTTCAATTTTTGGAGTGGTTTTTTTAATATTCTTTACTTCACTAAAGAAAGAATTATCGTTACCTGATTGATGAGTAATCGCACTATCTATTACATTTCCATTAACAACAATATTTTGATGTATTGTAGTTTTGTGTGAATGAGAATGTTTTATTTCATCTGGCATATTATGATAATTAATCTCACCTAAGGGAGTTAAAGATATTATTAGACGATCGCCCTGCATCTTTA
>CAIVKT010000730.1 GCA_903906615.1 uncultured Bacteroidota bacterium
CGATCTGTAAGATAGATATTGAATTGGGGGCGCACGCTAATACGAACATCAACCACATCAACAACTTTGTGAACGGGCTGGCTAATACCAGCAACAACGATAGTTACACATTCGGCATAGACCTGAACAGGAACAAGGAGAAAAAGTATGAGTTCCGTTTTGAGCCATCAGTTACCTACAATGATAACACAGCTACTGTAAGCACCTTCAGCACCCGGTATTGGTCGAACGATAATGACTTCTCTGGCTCTGTGCAGTTGCCGGGCAAATTTGAGATCAGCAGCAATGTTGATTTCATCTTCCGCCAGAAGACGATCGTATTTGATAACAACACCAACGTGATCAAATGGAATGCGTATGTGAGCAAGAAATTCCTGAAGAACAGCCAGTTGGAACTGAGGGCATCTGTGTTCGATATCCTCAATCAGAACATCGGCTACAGCCGCAACGCCCAGGGTACTATGATCACGCAGAATGATTACAACACCATACGCCGCTATGGTATGATCAACCTGATCTGGAATTTCACGCACACACCGGCAGGCGCACCGGCAGCGCCTGCAGGTGGCATAATGATACACTAACCTTAATAACACTATTGTATGCAACAGCTATTTTTGATACTTACGGTTCTCATTTGCCTATCCACAGGCACAAAAGCACAGTACACCACTGCGGGCAAAATAGAGTATGAGCGCAAAGTGAACATCTATGCCCAGATGGAAGAGATGGGTGATGAGAACGAGTGGTTTGAAAAGATAAAATCGCAGATACCGAAATTCCAGAGCTCCTTTTTTGATATGGTATTTGATACGGCACGCAGCATATACAAGCCGGGAAAGGAAGCGCCGGGTACCAATACTTTTAAGATGTTTGGCGGCGGCCCGGCCACAGAGAATATAGTGCTTACCGATTTTGTAGCCAGCAAAGTAAAGGCGCAGAAAACCATCTACGAACAAAAATTTATGGTAGAGGACTCGGCGCGCAAGATAGACTGGGTGGTGAAAGATGAGCTACGCACCATAGCCGACTACAAATGCCACAAAGCTGTAGGCCGCATATGCGACTCAGTATATGTAGTGGCGTTTTATACCGAAGATATAGTGGTGAGCGGTGGCCCCGAAATGTTTGGCGGCCTGCCCGGCATGATCATGGAGCTGGCCATACCCCGCCTGCATACCACATGGACGGCGGATAAAGTAGAGTTGGTACCACCAAAAGAAACAGACTTCACAATGCCTGATAAAGGGAAAAAAGTAACCGAGAAAGAATTGTACGAAACGGTGAAAACCAGCTTTAAAGATTGGGGAAAGATGGCACCGAGGAATATTTGGTGGACGGTGTTGTAACTTCGATAATTGTTCTAAATCAACTCTTATGAAATACTCAGTCTTGCTTCTTTTATTTATGATTGCATGTAACTGCGCTTATGGACAAGATAATTGCTGGGATAAAGACGATGAAGCAAAGATAGAGCGGCATAGGTACATGAGAGGAGACTCGGTGCTACTGAAAAAAATATACGCTACTGAGGAATACAAATCTGCGCTAAAAAAGACCGAAAAAGAAGATAGTGTTCTGGTCATGATGTTTCCCGTAAGATTTGATGCATATAATACGAATCAATTAATAGAACTTCGCATTGAAAATATAGAAAGAATATCTGGCCGCCGTGCTTTTTACGTGCTTTTTGACGCTCAAAAAGAAGAGATCATTTCTATCAGCCAAGATTTGCAAGAGGGCATATTCCGTGGGATGGGTGCCGGAAGACAAGTTGACCCTAAATTTTTATACCTGTTTCAAAAACAAACACCTGCAAAAAAATAGTCTATCCATATATCTCCACATGCACATCCTTCTTATCATATCCTAACTCCAGTATGCGGTGTTTGGCTTCGTCTATCATCTCGCGCCAGCCGCAGAGCATAAAGGCCGCGGGGGCTTTGTCTTTACAGAGGTCTTCGTATACTTGGTGCACATATCCCTTTCGGCCTTCCCACTCGGCGCGGGATAGTACGGGGTGGTAATGAAAGCCCGGCATTTTATCTTCCAGCCCTCTCATCTCTTCTTCATAGAGCAGCCCCTCGCGGGTGCGGGTGCCGTATATCAGGTGTATGTTCTTATGTGGTGCGCCGGTGTGGTGCATATACAGCAGCATGCTACGGAATGGCGCGATGCCCGTGCCGGTGCAAACGAGGTACACATCTTTTTCATGCACCTCGGGCGGGGTTACAAACACGCCCTGCGGCCCCCGCAGTGTAAAGGTGCTGCCGACCGCTATCTCTTTAAAAATATACTCCGATGCCAGGCCTCCATCCACAAAAGCTATAAGCAATTCTATAACGTTGCTGTCATCGGGCATGGAGGCTATGCTGTAGCTGCGCCAGCGTTTGTTGCGCTGCTCGTGTATGGGCATATCCAGCGTTACAAACTGGCCGGGCTTAAAGTGGAATGATTCTGCCTCGCTGATCTGCACCCAATACCGTCGTGTGTTGGGCGTTACCTGCTCCATGCGTATTACCGTTCCTGTTTGCCATTGTGGTACCATGTGTGTGGTATAAGTGTATCCTAAAGATACATCAACTATTACACTTCGTAAGCGGTTCCTTCGGCGCTCACCAGCACATTAGGGAAAATGGCAGCAGCTTCTTCACGGAAAGGCTCCAGCTCTTTGTAGCGCGAGGAGAAATGCCCGAGCAGCAATTGCCTGGCATTGGCCAGCTTGGCAAGTTGCGCTGCCTGCGCGGCAGTGCTGTGGTAGCGCGCCACAGCCTTTGCTTTATCGGCCTCCAGGTAGGTGCATTCGTGGTATATAGTGTCCGCGCCCTGTATCACCGGCAGGTAGGCTTCGCTGTAGAGGGTATCGGCACAGTAGGCATATTTCTTTACGGCGGGGCCATCGGCTGTTACCCATTCATTCTTTACCAGCAGGCCGTCTTTACGTTCATAGTCTTCGCCTTTTTTCAGATGCTCGTACCAGGATGAAGGTATTTCGTATTCCCGGCATTTATCGGGTAGTAGCTTTCTGCCCCTTGTTTTGCGCTCTACCAGGAAACCGTGGCATTGTATGCGGTGATCTACCGGGAAACAGGTAACACTGAAAGCGCTATCGTCTACCAGCAGTGCAGTGGTATCGGGCAGAGGATGAAAATAGAAGGGGTAAGACAGCACATTATCGGCCACGGCCAGTATGCTTTCTATGATCGGCTTCAGCGGCCCAGGGGCGTAAAGGTGCAGGGGTGCGGTACGGCCCAGCAGGCTCATGCTCGTAATAAGGCCCGGCAGGCCAAAATAATGATCGCCATGCAGGTGGCTGATGAATATGTGGTGCATACTGCGCCAGCGCAGGTCGTACTTCTGCATTTGTATCTGTGTGCCTTCGCCGCAGTCTATAAGCAGCACCTCGCCATACACAGATACTGCCTGTGCCGTGGGGTGCCTGCCATAAGCGGGTAGCGCCGAATTATTACCAAGTATAGTGACCTTCAAAATCTTAATGTTATTTTTTTACTCCTAAAAATATTATACCAAAAGTATTTTGTTTAAGGGAGAAACAGTAACTGGGTGTATGTAAATATAGGTCACCTGTATTTAAAAAATTTGTTCAACTGAATATTACACGTTTTGAAAGTCAAAGAAATTATTGCAATCGTAAAGGCAGATGGATGGTACTTTAAACGCCAGAAAGGTAGCCATAAAGTTTATTTGCACCCTGTAAAGAAAGGAATTGTAGTAGTACCTGATCATGGTGCGAACTTGGATTTGGCACCAGGTACCGAAAACAGCATATTGAAACAAGCTGGTCTAAAATAATTTTCTCTTTACTAATTATTTTGTAATTTTAAACTATGAACGCAAGTGATTATCTCATTGTTATTGAACCCACTAATACCGGGTTTTCAGCATACAGTCCTGATTTGGATGGGTGTATCACTGTTGGCGAAACGGTTGAGCAAACAAAAAGTAACATGGAAGAAGCTATAGAGCTATATCTTGAAGAACTTCAGGAAGCTGGTATGAATCTTCCGTTACCATCAAATTTAAAAGATCAGATCAATTCCATAGGAGATTTACAAAGTGGTACTTTTATCGCTTTCGTTCCAAACCATCATATGCCTGCAAAATCAGCATAGACGATTTACTCCTCATTAAAAAGGTCCCTTTCCAGTATTTCCATGCTTATAATGTCTATGGCCTCATCCATTCGGGGTGCCAGGTTGATGATAAAGTCCTCATCTTCGTCCCTTATGGCCTTGGTGATCTCGTCATTGGCCTTGGTGTATACAAAAGACAGGTCCATATCATAGCTTACACCTTGCAGGGCTATCAGCTCGCTTACGCAGGTTTTTTCTATTGTTTTACAATTTTCGAGGTCCACAATAAAGTTATTACTGCCGCTTTGCCTCATTTCTTCGCACTTTGCGCCCAGTGCACCTGTCATTTTAGCATCTATTACCTCATTTAGTGGCGTAATTATTGTAAAAGTATCTTTGGTATCAATTTTGAAATCCATTAGTAGCAGTATTTGTACGGTCAACGTTTTTAAGAGCGTTTAAAAATAACAATTCTCTCCAAGACTTTCACCCGTATATATTATGGAGGTGTTTTTGCCGGTGGCCTTTTATTTATTGATAGCGCTATAAATAATGAGAATACCCAAATACTGATTTGAAATCGTTAACTTTATTCATTAAAACAAGCTTTATTACGATGGATTCTAATTTCTCACCAAAGGTCAAGGAGATCATTTCTTATAGCCGTGAGGAAGCTTTAAGACTGGGCAATGATTTTATCGGCACAGAACATCTGTTGCTGGGCCTCATCCGCGAAGGCGAAGGTATGGCGCTGAAGGTGCTTCAGACCATGCACGTAGATCTTTTTGAGCTGCGCAAAGAGCTGGAGCTGGCTATCAAAGACAAGAACAACAAACCCCTTGCCAACATCAACAGCCTGCCGCTTACCAAGCAGGCCGAAAAGGTGATCCGCATCACTGTGCTGGAAGCCAAGGCGCTGAAAAGCACCACGGTGGAAACCGAGCACCTGATGCTCTCCATCCTGAAAAACAAAGAAAACGTGGCTACGCAGATACTTCATCACTATGAAGTTGATTACGAGCGTTTCAAGGGCGAATTGAGCATTTTGCAGGGTGGCACGCCATCGGCAGACTATAACGATCCGGGATCGGAAGAGTTTGATGACGATGACGAACGCCGCCAGTTTCAGCAGCAGCGCAAGCCCGCAGGCAGCGGCGGCGCCACAAAGTCTAAAACGCCGGTACTCGATAACTTCGGCAGGGACATTACCAAGTTCGCAGAGCTGGGTACCCTCGACCCTATTGTGGGCCGTGATGAAGAAATAGAGCGTGTATCACAGATACTCTCCCGCCGCAAAAAGAACAATCCTATACTTATAGGTGAGCCGGGCGTGGGTAAAACAGCTATAGTAGAGGGCCTGGCACTGCGCATTGTGCAGCGCAAGGTATCGCGTGTGCTGTTTGATAAACGTGTGATCAGCCTTGATCTTGCAGCCCTGGTGGCCGGTACCAAGTACCGTGGCCAGTTTGAAGAGCGCATGAAGGCCATCATGAACGAGCTGGAAAAGAACCGTGATGTGATCCTGTTCATAGACGAGATACATACGATAGTAGGCGCAGGTGGCGCATCCGGCTCGCTGGATGCTTCCAATATCTTTAAGCCTGCCCTGGCCCGTGGCGACCTCCAGTGCATCGGCGCATCCACACTGGATGAGTACCGCATGTATATTGAAAAGGATGGCGCACTCGACCGTCGTTTCCAGAAGGTATTGATAGAACCACCAAGCGTGGAAGAAACTATTATCATCCTGAACAACATACGCTCCAAGTACGAGGACTTCCATAATGTGATCTATGACGCAGAGTCAATAGAAGCCTGTGTGAAGCTGAGCGACCGCTACATGACCGACCGCCTGCTGCCCGATAAGGCAATAGACGTGATGGACGAAGCCGGAGCGCGTGTACACTTAAAGAACATCAACGTTCCGCAAAATATCCTTGACCTGGAAAAGAAGATAGAGGATATCAAGCAGGAAAAGAATAAGGTGGTGAAGAGCCAGCGCTTTGAAGAAGCCGCAGCGCTCCGCGACAGGGAAAAACGCCTGGGCGAAGAGCTGGACCGCGCGAAAGCAGAGTGGGAAGAAGAAGCCAAGCACAAGCGCTACCCGATAAACGAAGAAGCAATAGCAGAGGTGATCAGTATGATGACCGGCATACCTGTGATGCGTATGGTGGAAGCCGAAAGCGCCAAGCTGCGCCGTATGGACGAAGACCTGAAAGCTAATGTGGTAGGGCAGGACGAGGCGATCTCTAAAATAGTAAAAGCCATACAGCGGAACCGTGTGGGCCTTAAAGACCCCCGCAAGCCTATTGGCTCTTTCATCTTCCTGGGCCCTACAGGCGTAGGTAAGACAGAGCTGGCCCGTGCACTGGCCCGCTACATGTTCGACAGCGATGACGCACTGATACGCGTGGACATGAGCGAGTACATGGAAAAATTCTCCCTCAGCCGCCTTATAGGCGCGCCTCCGGGATATGTGGGCTACGAAGAAGGCGGGCAGCTTACCGAAAAGGTACGCCGCAAACCCTACTCTGTAGTGCTGCTGGATGAGATAGAAAAAGCGCACCCGGATATCTTCAATATCATGCTACAGGTACTGGATGACGGACAGCTCACCGATGGCCTTGGCCGTAAGGTGGACTTTAAGAACACGCTCATCATCATGACCTCTAATATTGGCGCACGCCAGTTGAAGGACTTTGGCGCAGGCGTAGGTTTCTCTACATCGGCCAAAACTGAGAACGCTGAAGAGAACAGCCGTGGTGTGATAGAAAAAGCATTGAAGCGTACCTTCTCTCCTGAGTTCCTGAACCGCATTGATGATGTGGTGATCTTCAACTCGCTGGAAGAAAAGCACATCAACATGATCATTGACATCATCATGAAGGATGTGATGAAGCGCCTCAATAACCTTGGCTTTACCCTCGTGCTTACCGAAACTGCCAAGAAGTTCATTGCAGAGAAAGGCTATGACCAGCAGTTTGGCGC
This sequence comes from uncultured Bacteroidota bacterium, assembly GCA_903906615.1. Taxonomy (GTDB): domain Bacteria; phylum Bacteroidota; class Bacteroidia; order Chitinophagales; family Chitinophagaceae; genus Nemorincola. The sequence continues at coordinate 7,083 of CAIVKT010000730.1, forward strand.
AAGGCCGCTGCACAGGGCCATACAGAAGTACCTGGAAGACCCGCTGGCTGAGGAGATCCTCAACCACCGCATCAAATCCGGCGACAATGTTACTGCCGATTACCTGGAAGCAGACGGTAAGATCACATTTACCATTGATCATACCCCTGCAAAGAAAGAAGAAGAAGAAGCAGCTTAATAGCCGCCGATAAATACTGAAAAGCGAATGGCCTCTTATCGGGGGCCATTCGCTTTTATACTTTGTGTCATTAATCTATCCTCACGAGGCTTTTGGCTAAAGCCAACATATTTCCCATCCTAGCACGGCCTAAAAGCCGCGGGAACTGGTACAATCTTATTGTCACATGCACTTCGTCTGCGCTTTTAGAAACGCTACAGCAATATGCCTGTTTACCCCTTAATTTTTATTGGGAGTAACCGGTTTAATAATTTAGCCTTACTAAAATCAACCACATGGATAGGAAACATTTTCTGAAAGGCGTGAGTATCATGAGCATTGGCGCAGTTGCCCTGCCTGTATTAGGTATCTCTAAAG
>CAIVKT010000731.1 GCA_903906615.1 uncultured Bacteroidota bacterium
CAGGTTCAGGTTCAGTTTGATGCAATCATTGATAGTGCCCTTGATGCGCACACCCGTAATAAAGGCTTCCTCAACAGTAAACCCCAGGGCGATCACCTCCTGTTCCAGGTAGGGCGCTATGCGGCTGTGGCAGGTAATGGTTATCGGGGCAACGGTAGTATATAACGACATATGGGCCAAAGGTAGTTTTTAAGGGGCAGAAAAATTGCACACCAGCGCGGTCATTTAATTTCCGAAAACTGTTTCTTCATGCCCTCAACTACCATTTCAGGCACAGCCATATCTTTTGCATGCGCCTCCCATACTACCATAGCCTGCTGCACCTGGTCTATGATACCTTTTGGATTTTTAATTGTATAGCTGTCTGCTATTTTAAGCACATCAGTCAAACCCACATCTACACGCTTACCATTCACGGAAAGCGCTCTTGAAGTGCGCTTATAGGTAAGCAGCGGATTGAGCGAAAAAGTGAGATCGTAGGCAGGGGCAAGCGCCCATTTGTTATTAGCATCGTTATAAATGAAAGAATGATTTTTAAGATGGTCGTCATGATTGGCAAATACAAGGTTAAAAACCATGCGCCGGAATAACTGCTCTATATCTTTATGCGGTAGTTTCAGGTAAACGGCAAGGTCAAATAAATTTTCATAGCTCGATACCTTCGGGTCCATGAAATCCCATCCGGCCATGCCAGTCGCCGTCAATACATGTTTTTTGTGGCCGTCCTGCCGGTCAAATCTCAATGTGGCAAAATGCCGCTCATCTATCAGTTTCGATGGCATCATATCAATGCCTGTAGCTGCGGCTGTTAAGTAATAAATATATTCTATCAATTCAGGGCTGTACTTCTTATCGTCTTCCATGCCCAGTTTCACCAGGTAATGGTCATAGTCAGCCGAGTACACGATATCTCCTGGTATGATCTCTTTGGTTTTCTTGTTTTCTGATACCAGTATCTTGGGCCTTGCCCCGCCTGCCGATGTGCCTATCTTAAAAATATTGAGTAATGACGCATGGTCCAGCGCCGTGGCCCCCGTATTGCTTTTCTGCTCCAGCACTTGCTTTACTATCTCCGTTATCTCGTCAATATTAATGGTGGTACTTCCCGATAGGTCTTTGCAGGGCAGGTATTCCAGTGCGCCCATGCCTCGTGTGCCTACATATGCCAACTGCTCCAAAACAGATATTTGCTTCAAATTCTTGCTGCCACTTTCCAGCCATGCTTTAAAAATGATGTTGCCAAACGTATCGGGCAGGGAGTCGGCGATCATGGGCGGCAATCCCCTGAATGTATCGTTATTGTATTGCTCAAATACCTGCGTCTGCGCTATTCTTTTGAAGATCAGCGGGAACATATCCATGTAAGTATCCTCCTTCAAAAACTCCGGATTGTACTGAAAAAAGGAAGCGTTGCGGTGTTCATCAAAGCCTATCTTTCCCAGCTCCTTACCAAAACAATGCAGCCCGATCAGGTTATTCTTTGCCATAACTAATACAATGATTCGTAGTTGTTGTTATTGATCTCTTGCTCCACATAGCCGTAAAAGCTGCCCAGCATATCCCAATGCTGCAACACCTTCAGCAGTGTGTCCATAGTAGCGTTCTTTCCTGATTCAATGTTCTGTATCGTGATCCGGGATAAGCCCAATTGCTCACCAAGTTGCTCTTGTGTAACTCCTGCCCGTTTTCGCAATAGCTTCAACAGATCGCCTGTCTTTACTTTTACGCTTTTAATATTGATGCTGTTTAACATTTTGCATGTTATATTATGCAAATGTAGCAAAATAAGCCAAAATGAACAATATATTATGCAAAAAAAACGGCTTATAGCCGTTTTTATAATGGTATAATTCAGAATAGCCTCAACTTTTCACCGGCATCCGCTTCAAGGTCTCCAGCAAGTACCCCCAAAATTTCTGTACCGATGATATTTGCGCGCATTCATCGGGCGAGTGTGCTCCGTTGATGTTCGGGCCAAAGGAGATCATCTGCATGCCCGGGTAGTTGGTGCCGAGTATGCCGCACTCCAGCCCGGCATGTACGGCATTCACATGCGCCTCCGATTGAAACATTTCCTTATAAAGGTTCGACATCAGCTGCACGATCGGCGAATCCGGCTTTGGCGCCCACCCGGGGTAGTCGCCCGCATATTCCAGGTTAGCGCCCATCAGCTCGAAGGTGCTGCCTATGGCAGCTTTCAGGTCGTACTTTTCCGTATCTACCGAGCTGCGGGTGAGGCATTGTATATTGTATGCGCCATCGGCCACGAGCACCCGTGCCAGGTTGTTAGAGCTTTGCACCAGTCCTGCTATCTCCGGGCTCATGCGGTATATACCATTCGGGCAGGCATACACTGCACGTAGCAGCTTGTACAGGAAAGCACTATCTATTACCGATGCAGGCACATCTGCGTGCTCTATCGTTATCACCAGCTTAGGGTCGGTCACTTTATATTCTTCCTTTAGTATATCGCACAGTGCCTGCACAGCCTCCTGCACTTTCGCAGCCTTGGTCTCGTCAGTCACTATCACCGCTACCGATTCGCGCGGTATCGCATTCCTCAGGCTGCCGCCATTGATGCCCGCTATGGCTATACCATCATCGTTCGTCAGGTTCAGCAGTATGCGGTTCATCAGTTTGTTGGCGTTGGCCCTGCCCAGGTGTATCTCCGCACCCGAGTGTCCGCCCGTAAGTCCCTTTATTGCTATCTTAAAGGCAGCATTGCCCTCCGGCTTTGTTGCAGCATACTTGCCTGTGGCTGTAATGTCTATGCCGCCCGCACAGCCTATAGTAAGCTCGTTATCAGCCTCGGTGTCAAGGTTCAGCAGTATATGGCCGCTCAGTACCCCACCCTTCAGCGACAACGCACCCGTCATACCCGTTTCCTCATCTATGGTAAAGAGTGCCTCAATAGCGGGGTGCGGTATATCTGTTGAGGACAGCAAAGTCATTATAGATGCCACACCTATACCATTATCAGCGCCCAGTGTAGTACCCTTTGCGCGTACCCAGTCGCCATCCACATACATCTCTATGCCTTGTTGATCAAAGTCGAAAGTAGTATCGCTGTTCTTCTGGTGCACCATATCCAGGTGGCTTTGCAGCACTACGGTCTGGCGGTTTTCCATACCTGCTGTAGCAGGCTTTTTGATCAGCACATTACCGGCCTCATCTACCGTGGTCGGCAATCCCAGCCCTTCGCCAAAAGCCTTTGCAAAGGCTATTACCCGCTGTTCTTTCTTCGATGGCCTGGGTACCGCATTCAGGTCGGCAAAATTGTTCCACAAAGCCTGCGGCTGTAATGTTCTGATCTGTTCGTTCATGTTTTTAGTGTTTCGGTCTGCCAAAGTAAGAATTATTAACCCACCCACAAAAAGTCACCAAAAGATCTGCAAGTCCTGAAAGGGGCGCAATATATCAAGCCCCGGAAATACACACACAACAAATAGCCCTGAAAGGGTGCAATACCACCCAGTTGCATCGCCCCTCGACCAAACAGACCAAATAACACAAGCCCTGAAAGGACATTTTTAACATTTCGTAAAACAGCCATAGTATTGCTTTTCATGGTTTTGCACATCATGTTTGGGACGGTACAGGGGACGTTTTGATGTTGATGGGCTACGCCCGCTTTTTAGATTGCCGTCTTGTCACGGCGGGACAGTCCGGCGGCGGACTGCCGGATA
>CAIVKT010000732.1 GCA_903906615.1 uncultured Bacteroidota bacterium
CATGCCTTTCTTGCGGGGGGCTGGTGCGGTTGCTGCAGTAGTATTATTAGTGGTATTGTTGGTAGTATAGCTGTTGTGTGTATTGTAGTGATGAGCCGGAGCGCCTTGTCCCCCGTATCCTACGGGCTGTGCCGAAGATTCATTGTTAATGGGGGCCTGCTGCGCGGCTGCGTTCATGGAGTCTATAGTCTGCTGACGGGTCATTGCATTCTTCATAGAATCAACTGCGTGTTGCTGGGCATCGAGTTGTGCCTGGTTACCATTGTTGCAGGATGCAGCCATCAAGGCTATTGCGAATACCGGAATCATTTTGTTCATAAAGCTATTGTTTTTGTATTTGTAATGTGTTTGTAAACAATAGATACTAATAATCGTGCCAACGCGGTTTTGTTTATTGCTACGCTAAGCTATTAGTGATATATATATGGTGGGATGTGCAATAATAATCACCTACCTTCCCAACATTATGGATGACGGGCTGAGTATAGATGTGGTGGTGGGTGGCAAGGAATATACGTTTGAAACCCGGCTGGCGGCAGTGGGGTATACGCACAGGTTCTATGTACTGATCAATGGTATAGAAGTGGTGTATGAGCCGGATGAGGAGCGCAACTACCGCGCTGTACTGAATAATGCTGATCATGCAAAAGTGAATGACCATGATATGGAGCTGATAAAAGCTGTAGGCGAGCAGATAGAGGCGATCGGTAAGTGAAAGAAGCCTGCCAATAAGCGGGGATAATAAAGAGCATTGCACTTACGGCACCCTGTATACATACACTTTCTCTTTTGCCGCACCTGGGGGCTGCCACATGATGTAGTTAGCCAGGTTTTTGAATACATGTATGCTGTGCTGGCTGATGTAGTGTTTAGGATTACTACCGTAGGGTATGCGTACCTTGAGCCCTTTGATACCGGTAAGTTGCGTAGGGTTGACCGATACAGAAGAGACATTGAAGTGCAGGGTGTTGCCGGAGCATTGAGCAGGGCAGGGATGAGTGTGTGTTGTACTTGGGGCATGGGCATTATTCGGCAGTCCTGATATGATATCACCATGTTTGCGTAGCTGTAGTGCATATGCAGCATCCGGCATTTCGGAGGATACATTACCATTCTTATCTACCATAATAGTAAAAGCGGTGAGCATAGTGTCTGTAACGCCGCCAGACCCATCGGTGAGGGTAAGGACGTTAAAGAGGCCATTGTCTATGGCATAGCACATGTCCTTAATAACGGTAACTGTTGTATCTGTGCTACCCCTGAAATAATTGCGGCCTGTGCTGAGTGTTGATGATTGGCCTTTGATGAGTGTGTAGGCAGAGAACATATATGGCGCTGTAAGCCCTTTGGTGCATATATGTATGGTACAGGTATGGAAGGTGAATTGAGGGATGAGTGTGCCATCGGTATCTTTGACCACAGCGAAATCCATTGCCGAAGATGAGCCGAACCGGGTAAAAGTGCCATCGGCGTTCCTGGTGAAACCGAAATAAGAAGAATCGAGGTAGGCTCCATTATCGAGATAAAAGTTATTGGCGGCATCACCTTCGATGGTAACCACGGTATCCTCGCTGTGCGTTGGGTGATAGAAGTAGTTGTGGGTATTAAAATCGGGTGCGCCGGTTTGATAGCTGATATTGCCATTGTAGCCATTGAACCTGATCTTTACCCTTTGCAGGTTAGGTGTGGCATAGGTGTGGCTGAAGGTGAGCGCTGCTATGAGCGTGAGGAGAAAATACTTCATAAGTACGTCTTTGTATGCCAAATTAACGCTATTTGCGAAAAAATCAAAGGTATTGGCACACTATTTAAACTTGTCCGGTAAAAGAGCGTATGGCGCGCAAAGCAAACGGTTCATTTTACTGCGGCACCAGCAATGTTGTATTGCCTGTGCCGAACAAAGCTCACCTGCCACCGGAGTACCGGGATAAGACTCGGTTGCATTATTATGGCACTTTGTTCAATAGTGTGGAGATCAACAGTTCGTTTTACAAGATACCTATGAGTAGTACCACGGCGAAGTGGGCTGATGATGTGCCAGCGGATTTCAGGTTCACCTTTAAGCTGTGGAAAGGTATAACACATGGGCGGGAGCTGAATTATGAGCCGGCAGATGTGGATCGTTTCTTACAAGCTATAAACGGAGTGGGGGATAAGAAGGGTTGCCTGCTGGTACAGTTACCTGCCAGTATAAAGGTGTCTTATTTTCAAAAGATCAGAAAACTGCTGGGAGATATAACCGGCAGCGGGTTGGCAGATGTGTGGAAACTGGCTGTAGAATTCAGAGATAAAAGCTGGTACCGGGATACGGTGTATGAACTGCTGGAGGAGTATGGCGCAGCCGTGGTGATACATGATATGCCAAGATCAGCTACGCCAATGATAGACATGGAGGCAGGCCATGTGTACCTGCGCTTTCATGGCGAAAAGGGCGACTACCGGGGTGGCTACACAGATGAATACTTAGAGGAACAAGCCGAAAATATAAATGACTGGCAGGCAGAAGGCAAGCAGGTGTTTGCTTACTTTAATAACACAATGGGCGATGCGGTGCATAATGCGATGGCGCTGAAGAACTATCGCAGGTGAGTTTTCTTTTTTAAGATGGGATAAAAACGCTGGTAATAGTATATTTCGGGTCCTTCGATATAAGAATAAATGTATAAGCGCTTTTCTTTACCGGGTGTTATGGTATTTAAATAGATTAAGCTACAAAAACAGTACATTCGGCTACATCGGTGTGTTTATTACTGCTGACCTTTGCGCCAACAAAAACAACTAAAAATGAAGATCGTATTAACAGGCTCGTTAGGGCATATAAGTAAGCCATTGGCACAAGAGCTGGTGCAAAAAGGACACACAGTTACCGTTATCAGTAGTAAACCCGAAAGACAAAAAGAGATAGAGGCTCTGGGCGCTACTGCGGCTATCGGCTCTATTGAAGATGTTGCGTTTCTTACTTCAACTTTTACGGGGGCTGATGCTGTATATACTATGTTGCCGCCACCCAGTTTCTCTGACCCCACCTTTGAGCTGATGGCGCATGTGCGCAATATAACCAATAACTATGCGCAGGCTATAAAGCAGGCTGGTGTGAAGCGAGTGGTGCACCTGAGCAGCATAGGCGCACATATGGCCAAGGAATCCGGGCTTATCCTTATGCACCATGCGGCAGAGGGTATACTGGACGGGCTGCAAAATGTGGATATTACATTCATGCGCCCGGTTGGCTTTTACTACAATCTGCTGAGCTTTATACCTGCTATAAAGAACATGGGCGGCATGGCATCGAACTACGGCGCTGAGGATGTGATACCATGGGTTTCCCCTATAGATATTGCCGCTGCTATTGCAGAGGAAATAACAACACCCAGCTTGCAGCACAGGAAAGTACTGTATGTGGCGAGCGAAGAGCTTGCGTGCAATGAAGTGGCGCGCATTTTGGGCGCAGCCATAGGAAAGCCCGACTTGAAATGGACACTGATTACTGACGAACAACTACTGAATATTTATGCAGGATTCGGGATGCCACAGGCCATTGCCGCAGGGCTGGTGGAAATGCAGTCCACTACAGTGTCCAAACACCTGCAAATACTTACCGAGTGCGAATTGCTGGGACAGGAGCAAAACGGCAGGGAAATTTACTACCACATAAACGCGAAAAGGATGAAAGAAGTACAAGACTTTATCGAGCCATTTCGCAAAATGTGGGATGACCGGTTTGATAAACTGGAAACCATGATGAAACAACATAAAAGCAAATAACATGGAACAGAAAACAAAGATCAATGCCGAGGATGGCAAGCAGGACTTAGAGATCACGAGGGAGTTTGAGCTGCCCGTAGCGTTGCTTTTTAGAGCTCATGCAGAGCCTGAACTCCTTGAGCAATGGATGTCAAACCCTTATACCACAGCCAAGGCGCTGAAGTTCGAAGCGAAGAAGCATGGCAGTTATCATATAGAGTCAACGGATGCGAACGGCAAGGTGGTATTTAGATCCAATGGTACATTCCATGAGTTTATCCCAAACAAGAAGATCACCCGTACGTTTGAAATGGATGGTACGCCATACGGTGTGCAGTTGGAGGTATATGAATTTGAACAACTGACTGCCGACACCAGCAAGCTGCGTATGCACGTGATCTATGAATCGGTGGCGCAGCGAGACCAGGTTCTGAAGCTGCCGTTTGCACAGGGTATCAACATGGCGCATAACAGGATACAGGACATTTTAAGCAAACTAAAATAATATACTATGGAAAAGAGAAACAAAATTATTTATTGGGTGGCCACGGCTTTGCTGGCTTCGGGTATGCTGGCAAGTGGCTTGCAGCAGATATTTCAGACAAAGGAGATGGCTGATATGATAACCCACCTGGGCTATCCTGGCTATTTCATAAAAATAATCGGCGTATGGAAAATCCTTGGCGTTGTAGCTATTTTAGTTCCGGGCTTTAAGCTCTTAAAGGAGTGGGCTTACGCCGGCTTTTTCTTTACAATGACCGGGGCGTTAATTTCCCATCTGGCTTGCGGAGATTATGGCGTAAAGGAAATGCTGGGGCCAATTATGCAGACAGTTTTTCTATTATCTTCGTGGTATTTCAGGCCGGTGAGCAGGAAGATCGGTTCGGTTAATCAATAAATGGAGCAGCATGAACCCAAAGGTTGATTTTTATTTTAGCAAAGCTGAAAAGTGGAAGGAAGAGATCGAGCAATTGCGAGCAATCGTTTTGGATACCCAACTCACCGAAGAATTGAAGTGGGGGTGTCCTTGTTATGTTTTTGAGAAGAGCAATATTGTGCTGATACATGTATTCAAGGAATACTGCGCACTGCTGTTCTTTAAAGGCGCCTTGCTCAAAGACCCTAAGAAAGTGCTGATACAACAAACGGAGAATGTACAGTCGGCAAGGCAGATGAGGTTCACTAATGTGAAGGAGATAGTGAAAATGAAAGCTACCATTCAAGCCTACATCTATGAGGCTATAAAAGCAGAAGAAGCCGGGCTGAAGGTAACTTTAAAGAAGACCGCAGAATATACGGTCCCTGAGGAGTTTCAAATAAAATTAGACAAAAGCGCCAAATTGAAAAACGCCTTCGAGGCATTGACCCCGGGGCGGCAAAGGGCCTACCTTTTTCATTTCTCGCAGCCCAAACTTGCCAAGACAAGGGAGGCGAGGGTAGAGAAGTATATACCGCATATACTGGATGGGAAGGGCTGGGATGATTAAGCTTAATAGCGACTCCTGCGTAGTTGAGCAGTGGTAGTCATTGATAATGTGATCCTTAAGATGGCACGACTTTTACATCTTCTTTTAAAAACCAAAAACAAAGAAGATGAAGATAATGAAATTTACTACCGCATTACTTGCTTCAGTGCTGCTGCTGAGCGCCTGCCACACCAGTAACTGCTATGTGCGGAAATTTAAGCGGAAGGCCGGCAGAGAAGTAGGCAAGCATAATGTAAGTGTAAGGAACGATACCGTAAGAGTAGTATATCCTGAAGTGACCACATTTGAATTTAATAAGGATGAGGTGAAGCCGGACGCAAAATTGTCGCTCCAGCGTTTTTCTGTTCTGCTTAAAAAGTATGACCGCATGAATTTCATCATCAATGGCTATACCGATAATGTGGGGACGGCAGATTTTAACCAGTCACTATCGCAAAGAAGGGCCGATAACACGAAGGCAGTTATCCAGGCTAATGGTATAGATGCAGGCAGGATACAGACCAATGGCATGGGACCTAATAACCCGGTAAAGCCTAATACCACAGATGAAGGCCGCGCGGCCAACTGCAGGGTCGAGTTTATGGTGTATGACAAGGACAATAAAAAGAAGAAAAAGAAATAACTAATG
>CAIVKT010000733.1 GCA_903906615.1 uncultured Bacteroidota bacterium
AAAATGAGAAAAAAACTATTACTCGGAATGGCAATAGTAACGGCATTTACCCTTTATTCTCAGGTGGCATTTTCGAAAGGAATGTCTGTCAACGGAACAGGAGCTGCCGCTGCCGCATCTGCAATGCTGGATGTGGCTTCGACAAACAAGGGTATACTGTTCCCGCGTATGACCGCGTCGCAGATATCCGCTATCGGTTCGCCGGTAACCGGTTTGCTCGTTTTCCAAACCGATGGAGTAGCAGGTTTCTATTACTACAATGGCTCTGCGTGGGTCACCATTCCTACGATACTAAATGTAGTTGATGGAGGGGACGGGAGTATACCAATTAGTGCTACAGCCCAATTTGTACATACTACTCATAGTGGTGCAGCTTTTACTTTGCCTACAGCTGTAGCAGGAAAACAAATTCAAATTGTTACTTCGGGAACAGCGTGCACCGTTATCGGAGCGACCACAAGCAATCCTATTATTGCAGCGGGAGGTGGTACTGGAGTTACTACTGCGGTTAGTTTTAGAGCTATCACACTGGTGTCTGACGGAACTAACTGGTGGGTCATTAATTTAGTACCGTAAGTTACCCGCCGTCCCTGCCTGATCGGGCAGGGACGGTAATCAGGATGGTGAAAGAGAAGGCAGGCAATAGAGCAGGCCAATTGAGTTAAAAGGTTAAAGGGATAAAAAAAAGATCATGAAAAGAATTCTCCTTACAATAAGTGTTATACTCTGCATAACGGCCGCACAAGCACAAACGGCGGTGGTCATCAGTTCGGGCACAACGGTTGTCAACAACGATCCGGCCACTATAGTCAACTATGGCGCCGGCACCTTTGTGGATAACGGTACCTATACCGACAATGCAGGCCTCGTCAACATTAATGGCGGCATAGCTTTCAGCGGTTCGGGTGTCACTACGTTTTATAACATCGATGTAAACGCGGGTTCTTCCATCTTCAATTCCTTAGAAACAGTAACCAATAACCTCACCATAGGCGCATCAGGCACACTCAATGCCAATGGCAATTTAGTGATCGCCCCCGGTGGCACGCTCGTAGATAACGGCGTGCTTACAGGCGCGTTGAATGGCCTGGTGGTCTTTGCCGGCGCTACCTCCGGCCCTTGCCTTTCATACGTAGCTGCTTTGTCCAATAACGTTTCCGGTGCTTATGTTATGTACCAGTGGCAGTCCTCACCCGATAACACCACCTGGACCACTGTTCCCGGCGCTACCAACTCCACATATGCAGCCACAGTTACTTCCAATATATACTACAGCTGCGTTATCACTACTTCCAATACTTCATTTACCAACCAAACGGCCAGCGTACATCTTAACGCGCCGTACTCCTCCATCACCTCTACTGTTAATGCAGTGTGCATAGGGTCTACCATCAGCCTCGCGGGCAGCCCTACGGGTGGCACATGGGTCAGCGCCAACCCTACAGTGGCCACCGCAGGCTCGTATACCGGCGATGTTACCGGCGTAGCCGCAGGCTCCACTACTATAACTTATACCTCGCCCACGGGTTGTGTAACCACGCAACCGGTTACTGTAAATGCTTTACCTGCTCCGACAATAACTGCCGGAGGCCCGCTTAGCTTCTGCACCGGTGGCTCTGTAACACTTACCGAGTCCGGTGCCGCAGGTGCTATACTTTGGTCTACATCAGCTACTACTTCATCTATCGTTGCTACTACTACCGGTGCGTATACAGTGTCTGTTACCGATGTAAATGGCTGTACCGGCACATCGGCAGCTACTACCGTAACAGCTAATCCGTTCCCGCTTCCTATCACCGGCACATTGGCCGCTTGTATAGGCTATACCACTACCGTGAGCGATGGCTCGGGTGGGGGTACGTTCAGCAGCGGCACACCTGCCGTGGCTACCGTCAACCCGGTAAGCGGTGTGGTTACCCCGATTGCTACCGGCAACACCACGATCACCTATACTTTGCCTACAGGCTGCAGCGTTAATGCACAAGTAACGGTTAACTCCGTACCCGCTATCATTACCGGCACTATGAATATGTGTCCCGGTACCACCGCAGCTCTTGCCGATGCCACATCCGGCGGCACATGGAGCAGCAGTGATATTACAAAGGCAACAGTCAATTCATCCGGTCTCGTTACCGGTATTGCCGCTGGCAATCCGCTGATCACTTATGCGTTAACATCAACCACAGGCTGCTATGTAACAGCGCCTGTTACAGTAAATCCCACACCGGCTCCTATAGCAGGCTCACTGGGCGTATGCTTTGGGCTTAATACAACACTTACCGATGCAACTTCCGGCGGCACCTGGACCAGCAGCGCCCCGGCCATTGCCCCTGTCGGTTCCACTTCCGGTAATGTCACCGGTCTTTCTGTGGGCAATGCAACCATCACTTATGCTGTTACAGCAACAGGTTGTACCATCACCGCGCCTGTTACAGTCAACTCATTGCCTGCCGCTATCGGTGGCACCTTCTCCGTATGTACAGGCAATAATGCCACCGTTACTGATGCTTCAGGTACCAGCACATGGTCTACCAGCGACCCTACGGTGGCCACCATCGGCGCAGGCACAGGTATATATACCGGCCTTACAGCAGGCAACTCTATTATCACGTTTACAACAGCCGCAGGCTGTATAGCCACGCAGGCCGTCACCGTCAACCAGACACCTGTAGCTATCTCAGGCAGCCCGGTTGTGTGCGTAGGCGCTACCACCGTATTGAGCAATGCAACCGTCGGTGGTGTATGGAGCAGCAGCTACGTTACAAAGGGTACTGTCGGCTCCGCTACAGGTATTGTTACCGGTATAGCCGCAGGCACGCCTAATATCGTTTACACCATGCCTACAGGCTGTTCTAACTTCATACCTGTTACGGTAAATGCGTTACCAACAGCTATTACCGGCGCGGGCAGCGTTTGTATCGGCTTTACCACTACATTGAATTCAACCCCCGCCGGTGGCGTGTGGGTAAGCAGCGACCCTGCATTTGCAACAATTGGTTCTTCCTCCGGCGTTGTTACAGGTATCGCTGCGGGCACGCTGGGCATTACT
>CAIVKT010000734.1 GCA_903906615.1 uncultured Bacteroidota bacterium
AAGAAGTAATTCCTACTCCACACACACAATAATAGACCATCCCTACAGGGGTGGTTTATTGTTTTTAGTAATGCTCTGGAAGAAAAATGGAAGTTTTATTAACCTTTCTCTACTTGTAAAATGTTTCCAGCCGGTGTTGGTGTTCCACCAACGCCCTCGCACAGGGCAGATAATACGAGCAGTAAATGGAAGGAAAATTAAACTTCCTCTACCTGTAAAAGGTTTATTTGGACAATCTACTCGAATCATCCGACCGGATAAGATCCAGGTACACCTCTCGGGGTACTACTTTTTTCAGACCGTGTTTACTATATTTTTTGCCATCAACAAGATAATAAGTGTGTGTCCGGGATCGACAGCTCAATGTTGTTATTAGCAATAGCACAACGATCAGTCTATTCATAATTGTTCAGCTAAATGGAAGTTTTATTAACCTTTTTTCCGCCATAACTTAAGCGAAGGATATAGCGAAGGGCGGATTTGGTTTTTGGAATTTGAAAATTGGAGTTTGAAATTTATTTATTCAACTCTATCGGCAGCACCAGCACTTTACCATCCCGTGTCACCGTCACCTTGGTCTTATCTCCGGGGCTGAATTTTCCTAAAGCATCCATATAGCTTTGCATCCCATTGATCTTATTGTCGCCAAGTTGTGTGATGATATCTCCCTGCTTGATGCCCGCTTTTATAGCAGGGCGGTTATCGCTCACACCATCCACGCGCACGCCGCCGGTCTCAAAAGTATAGTCGGGCATAATGCCCAGTGTTACTTTAAAGGATGATTTGCCGATTGTCTTTTGTTTCGTTACCAGGTAAGCCGGTTTGGCAGGCTCTTTATCCATCATGGCCAGCACCTTAGTAGCATATTTGATCACCTGCACCTCGCCGGGATAGTTGATCAGTTCCGGCTTATCAGATGGTTTGTGGTAGTCTTTATGCGTGCCCGTAAAGAAGAACAGCACGGGTATGCCCGCATTATAAAAGCTGGTATGGTCTGATGGGCCTACACCTGAGCTGTCTATGACCAGCTTAAAATCTTCGCCACCCATGCTCACCACCTTTTCCCATACCGGCGATGTGCCTACGCCGCCGAGCGTAAGGGCATGGGTGCTGTCGTTGAGCCGGCCCACCATGTCCAGGTTCATCATATAGGCTATGCGCGCGCTGTCTATGTTCTGGTCTTTTACAAATGCCTTGGAGCCGTATAGCCCCAGCTCCTCGCCGGTGAAGTTGATGAAGAGATAATTATAGTGTTTCAGCTTTTTGCTTTTCACCCACTTGGCTATCTGCAATACCGCCGCTGTGCCGCTGGCATTATCATCGGCGCCATGGTGTATCTGGTGTTCTTTTACCGCATTGGCAAACAGGCTGTTGCCATCCTCGCCATAGCCCAGGTGGTCGTAGTGTGCGCCTATGATCACGGTATATTTTGCGCCATTATCAATATAGGCAGCCAGGTTGCTGGCCGTGCGCTCCGATCTGTTGATGAGTATATTCAGATCAATAGGTATGGACTTTTCATTCCCGAAGATGTATTTGCGGTAAGCGGCATTAGACATATACACCACAGGTATGCCCAGCGGCTCATACTCCGAGTGCTTGTTGAACGAAGGCTCCCATTTGCTACCATAGCTGTCGTAAAACACTACGCCTGTAGCACCTTGTTTCTCCATTTCTTTGGCCTTTTCATTCATCACCTTCTCCGCGTCAAAGTGCGGGTCATCGGCATTAGTGGCATCGGTGTAAAGGGCTACCAGCGCTATATTCCCTTGCTCCATCACATCGGGCAGCACATCGCCCGTTACGCGCTTGTTAGCGCTAAAGGCCAGCGGGAAGGCATCTTCAGGCACCCGCAGCGAGGCTATGCCCACGCGTACTTGTGTAGCGCCGGATATTTCTTTACCGTAGGTGAAATGAAAAGGGTAGTAATATTCTCCCTTATAGGGCAGTATGCTGGCATCCTTGTATTGCTTTACTATATAATCTGCTGCTATGGCCTCTCCCTTAGTGCCTGTGCGGCGGCCCTCAAGCTCATCCGATGCGAGGTAAGTAATATCTGCCTGTAGCTGCGCGATCTCCCTGCGGTCTGCTTTTTTCTGTGCATGTGCTGCCGGCGTAGTGGTAAGTAGGGCTGCCAATATCAATAAACTCAGTAAACGAACAGGCATAGAAGGGATTTGATACAAATGTAATAAAAGGTAACGATGTGTATAGGTGATACGGGCATTTAAATCATAAAAAAAGCCGCTTCAGAAGGAAGCGGCGGGTTGTGAATTTAAAATATGCTCAAGGCTACTTTAAATTACGACTTTTAGAGGTCTACGATGCTTGTTTCAGTTGGCCCTGCACGTCTACAAGCACGGCGGTATTCTGTATATCTTCAGGTACTGCTTCCAGTGCGCTGGTAGGCATTACTATCTGCAGGTCGGTGATGTCCTTTAGTTGTGGCAGTTGCGCCGGCGAGTTGATGCCCAGGTAATCCATAAAGCTCTTAGAGGTATTATAGATAAGGGGTTTGCCCACCATGTTCTCGTTGCGGCCGCTGATCACTATCAATTCCTTTTCCAGCAGCTTTTGGATGCTGTAGTCGGCGCTCACACCACGTATATATTCTATTTCGCTCTTGGTTATAGGCTGTTTATAGGCAATAATAGATAATGTTTCCATTGCCGCTGTAGACAGCTTTTTGATGTGCTTTTCGCCATTGAGCTGCAATACGGTCTTATGGTATGCCTTCTTGGTGAGGAACTGGTAGCCGCCACCTATTTCTTTCAGCTGAAAAGGATAATATTCTGCTTCATATTTTTCGCGGATGGCTTCCAGGCATGTGGCTATGCGGTCTGATTCAATAACTGTTTCCAGCGCTTGTCCCAGTACCTCCGTCATTTCTATCTGTGTCAGTGGGCGTTCGCTTGCGAATACAAGGGCTTCCACGTGCGGCATTAATTGTTCGATATCCATGCTTTCTACTTTTGCTTTTTCACTATCGAAATTAGTGTACATCCTCCGACCTTAAGGATTTAGTAATGCACAGATGTGAATAACTCAATTACCCCGCTGCCGCAGATTTACAATGTAAAGGTACAGCTATCATTTCTAATGCTTTCATAATGTATTGCTGCCAGCCCACACCAAACGAATTTAACCACATGGGTTATTTGGACTATATTTGTTTGCATATAATCCACCACACTCTTTGTCTATAAGAAACAGGTCTGCCACAGCATCTAATCGCACCATACCCACCGGGCTGCTTTTTGGGCTGCTCTGGTTATTGCTCTTTGTGCTTTACTTCCCTGCTGCTAAGGCAGGCTTCGTTACCGACTTCACCGGCTGGCTCGATTCTGTCCGCAACAACAGCTTTCGCGAGTTCATCAACCGTACCCACTTCCAGGCGCGCAGCCTGTACCAGTTCACACAGTTCAGTACATGGGTGTGGTATAAATTGTTTGGGGTAAATGAGTGGGCATGGCATATACTATTCATTACCCTACACGCTATTAATGCCACTATGCTTTATATACTATGCCGCCGCTTGCTGGCCGATGTAGGTGTATCTAAAGCGAGTGGAATACCAGTGGGCGGTGCAGTGCTTTTTTGTGTATCGCCCTATATATCAGAGGTGGTAGTGTGGGAGCCTTCCTATCATTTTTTACAGGGCCTGCTGCTCATACTCGTTATACTGCTTTGTACGCAGCAGTATATATATACCGGGGCGGGCAAGTACGCCATTGGCGCAGTAAGTATATACTTAGTCTCCGTCTTTACTCTGGAGATATTTTATATCACCCCGGTGCTGGTGCTTACGCTCGGCCTGTTTTACAGCAAGGGTACCGATGCCGATAAAAGAAGGTGTAGGCACATCACCACACACTTTTTCGTGCCTATGTTGCTGCTGTTGCTCGCGCGTTTCTTTGGTTACCGTATCTACTCCGGCGACTGGGTATCGCGCATAGGTTCCGGCGCTATGACGATGGTAACGTGGGCAAGTTTTGGTAAGCCTGCAAAATATTTATTTCACCTGCTGTTCCTTGGCAGGTTCTTTAGTGATGATGTGCGGCAGAGTGTATATGCTGCCTGCGACTCCATACCCGGTATGCTGGTGTTCTACGGATGCGCTGTAGCATTGCTGGCTTTCATCATCAGTCGCTTCGGTACTATGAGTGGCAAAAGCAAAGTAGCGGCACTGCTGTTCGTATGGATGTGTACTGCCCTTGCGCTGCTGATACCGCTTTGGTTTGCAAGCGATATGCTGGTGGTCTACGATCGCTACACTTACTTTGCAGGCGCGTTCTTTTATGTGCTGTTTGCGGTGCTGGTATCCTTCATTACCATGCGGTATGTGGGTACTGCTATCGTTGTATTGTTTGGGCTGATCAATCTGCGCTTTGCCATACAGGTGAGCCGCTACTGGAATAAATCGGCCCGTGTAGTGTATAGCCTCCTGCACAACCTGCCCGATGCCCGCAACAAAACCATGATACTGCTGAACCTGCCACAATCTATGCACGGGGTACCCATGATAGGCGCTGAAAAGAACAGCGAATACAAGCTGATGCACGACCTGCTGATACCCGAAAAGCCGCTGACGAATACGGTGTATGATGCACTGGCCTACAACATGCTGACCCCCACAGATGGCGCGCATGTAAACGTGGTGAATGACAGTACCATAAAAGTGACCCTGAACCAATGGGGTACCTGGTGGTGGTTCGAGACCAGAGGAGCAAACGGCTACTGGACCAGCGACTACAAACTAAACCTGCGCGACCCGGGCCACTGGTATGAGCTTACCCTCCGCAAGCCCGCCGATCAATACCTAATCCTCTACAGCGTAGGCGATCAATGGAAAGTGGTGGATATGAGCAACTAGAATAACGAACAGGATTAACTGATGAGGGCTGCAAAATCAATATAGAATAACACCAGTTGCCATGGCCTTTAGGCCGTGGGTGAATGTAGAATGTGGATGGCTTTAGCCGAAATAACTTGCGAAGGAAATTCCCCCTTGTAGCTTGGTCCCGATAGCTATCGGGATGCGTGGGCGAAGGGGGCCAGGGGGATGTTAATACAAAACATGAAATAAACTCGCGCCTACACTTCAATCCCCACATCGCCATCCACGGGGTGCCCCGTGCAGGTAAGTATTGCCCCGTGCTGCAAGTCCATATCCATCAGCACCTCGTTATAGGACAGCCACACCTTGCCACTGGTGCAGCGAGCAGCGCAACTGCCACACCTGCCCACCTCGCAGCTATAGGGTAGCGATATGCCCTGCTTCTTTGCCGCCTGCAAAATGCTATCAGGGTATTGTACCGGGAAGCGGTAGGTTTTGCCATCGTGGTTCAACGTCACAGTATGTGTGGACTTATCCGGTGGCTCTACTGCTTTTACTTGCCTGTCATTGGTATTGAAATTCTCTTTCCTGATGTTGTTACTATTTACCCCATTTTCTTCCAGCGACAATGTGGCCATGCGCATATAAGCGAATGGCCCGCAGATATAAAACAAGATATGCTCCAACGGAGTATGAGCATACTCTTTAAGCAGTACCGGCAGCAACTCCTTACTCAGCCTGGTACGTTTCAAGTTGAAGTTGGTACTGTACAAAAACTCCACTTTAAATCGCCCAGGGAAAGCAGCGATGAGTCCGTGCAGTTCGACATAAAACACCACATCATTCTTATCCCTGTTGCTGTAGATAAGTACTACCTGTTTATCCGGCTGCGTATGCAGTATAGTTTTGATCAGCGAGAACACCGGCGTGATGCCTATACCCGCAGCAAAGAAGAATACTTGCCCATACACCCCTATATCCGAAGGCAGCGTGAATAAGCCCGCCGCGCCGGTGGTCAGTAGTCGTTCTCCCACCACAGCCCTGTCTATGAGCAGGCGGGAGTAGGCACCATTATCCACTCGCTTCACTGTAAAAGAAAGCGCGGCATCAACATCCGGACTTGATGAGAGAGAATAAGAACGCCGCTCCTCCCGCCCATGATGCGTAAAAGCAAACGTGATGAACTGCCCCGCCACATAGGGTATAGCGCTGCCATCGGCATAAGTAACAGTAAAGGTTTTCACCCCCGCAGTTTCTTCTTTGATAGAAGTAATAATTGCTGTTTGGAATATGGACATAGAAGAACCCCTAACCCCCTAAAGGGGAACTGCAAATTTATACAAGTAATGACGATTAATTTATCTTATTGAAATGGTAAAGAGTATGGGTTTAACATAGCCCACGGTTTTAACCGTAGGTATAGAAAAGACAACATCTTCATAACGGTTTTAACCGTTTCCCTCCTCGCACAGAATGTAACTCACAAGAAACACTCAACTTTATAGCGTGTGTTTTTTATCCCTAACTTTGCACCGTGGATATCTCCTCCGAAATATCATTTAAAACAGCGCGCAGCGGCGGCAAGGGCGGCCAAAACGTGAACAAGGTAGAAACCATGGCCGAGGCGCTGTGGCATGTAGCCTCGTCTGCCCACTTCACAGAAGAAGAGAAAGCCCGCATACAGGAAAAGCTCGAAACCAAGATCAACAAAGAAGGCTACCTCACTACCAAAAGCAGCGTCACCCGCTCGCAATTAGAGAACAAGCTGATAGCCCAAAAGAAGCTCGAAGATCTCGTAACCAAAAGCCTCTTGCAACCCAAGAAGCGCACGCCCACAAAACCATCCAAAGCCGCCAAAGAAAAGCGCCTCGACAGCAAGAAAAAAGAATCCTTGAAAAAGGAAATGCGGAGGGTGCCGAAGGATGGTTTATAGCCAATAAGATAGACTCAGATAATACCGATAGCAGTGACTTTGAAGCCATGAATCAATGATTTTATGAGCGGCCTTAGCCAAAATAGATCGTGCTGAACAAGTAGTAATCTCAGGCTATAACCTTAATATAGTTGTTATTTTCAATTAATAGCCTTAAATTTGTGCATTATTTTAAGGTCATAGCCTGATGAAAGTAAAATATAATGATCTCGTCATAGAGCAGGTAGATAAAAAGCTACATGCTTTTAGTGTGCTGAAAGATGTGCAGCGACCGCCTGATGGCTGGGTACATGCTATCCGCTCGGGGATGAAGATGTCTTTGCGGCAATTGGGCAATAGGTTATCAGTTAGCCCTCAAAGCGTTAAGGAACTGGAAACGAGAGAGAGAGCCGGCAATGTAACATTAGATGCGCTGGACAAAGCAGGCAAAGCAATGAACATGCGCCTGGTCTATGGTTTTATACCGGAAGATGGCTCTATTAATGAAATGATAACCCACCGTGCGCGTGCAGTAGCCACACAAGTAGTAAAGCGAACCCACATGACCATGAAGCTGGAGGGACAGGAAAACTCTGAAGAAAGAATAGCACGCGCAATAGATGAGCTGACCGAAGAATTGAAAAGAGAAATGCCGCGATACTTATGGGATTGACACTGACCTACGATGATGGCCAGACAACGCTTGATGAAGATGAGAAAGAAGGTTTGCTCATCAGCACCGTCACTACGCGTGCAGAGCTGGATGAACAGGAGCAGAATAATATTCAGCAGGCGATGCTGTGGCTGATGAGCAGAAGAATAGCAGCGAAGGAGATACTCACTGAAGCATTTGTGCAGCAACTGCATGTGAAAATGTTTGGTAAAGTGTGGCGCTGGGCCGGGCAATACAGGAAGACCAATAAAAACATAGGTGTAGACAAGTACGAGATACCCACACAACTAAAAATGCTTCTGGACGATTGCAGGTATTGGATAGAACACAAGACCTACGAAGAGGAAGAAATAGCTATCCGGTTTAAACACCGCCTGGTAAGTATTCACTGCTTTCCCAATGGTAACGGCCGCCACTCCCGCCTGATGGCCGATGTTATTGCAGAGCGATTATTCGCCCGCGAAGTATTTAGCTGGGGCAGCAACGACCTGGCAAATCTAAGCGCGGCAAGAGCCAACTACCTCGCCGCGGTAAAAGCCGCAGATGCAGGCGAGATCAGATTTCTTATTGCATTTGCGAGGTCGTAGTGATTGGATTTTTAAAACAGCATCTTATACACATCCTCCACCTTATTCACGGTCTTGATCTCTATTTTGTACTTGGTATCGTGCAGTCCTTTTGCGTTGGCTTTAGGTATGAAGATGACATCCATGCCCAGCTTGTCGGCCTCGGCTATGCGTTGGTCTATTCGGTTCACGGCGCGTATCTCTCCGCTAAGGCCTATTTCTCCTACCAGGCAAATATTGGATGGCAGGGCTTTGTCTTCGTAAGAGGAGAGCAGCGCGCATACCAATGCCAGCTCAATTGATGGGTCTTCTATCTTCAGTCCGCCCGCTATGTTCACAAACACATCTTTTGAGCCGAAGTGGAACCCACCTCTTTTTTCCAGCACGGCCAGCAGCAGTTGCAGGCGGCGCAGGTCGAGGCCGCTTACGGTGCGCTGCGGGGTGCCGTATACGGCTTGCGTCACCAGCGCCTGTACTTCTATCATCAGCGGCCGCGATGCCTCCATGGTGGCGGCGATTGCTACACCACTCAGCGGCT
>CAIVKT010000735.1 GCA_903906615.1 uncultured Bacteroidota bacterium
CCACCTTGCGCAGCCGTGTGTTCACATTGCCACGCAGGTTCTCTATACTATCGTTGGGGTATTTGTTCAGCCACTGCGCCCTGCGGCGTATACTGCTGGTAGCTATCAGTGCGGGGTCATCACCGTGTTCAAACGTAGTCCCGCTCTTAGGCACCAATATATCTTTGTAAGATGCCCTTGGCAATACTGCTGCCTGCACTATGCCTTTGGCCATCACAGTAGGCACATCTTTCATAGAGTGTACCGCTATATCTATCTCGCCATTCAGCAGAGCTATGTCTAATGCCTTAGTAAAAATGCCCTGTACCCCTATTTCGTATAGCGGGGTTTTCAGGTCGGTATCGCCATCGCTTTTTATGTACACCAGCTCGGCGGCATAGCCACTATCAGCCAGCAATCCTTTCACGGTATTGGCTTGCCATACTGCCAGTTGGCTTTCGCGGGTACCTATTCGTATCACCCTGCTCATCCTATGCTATGTAATCGTTTATTGCGGTAATGAAGTGGCAGCCAGGCGTATAATCGCGGCGCATTTTGGTAGCCATGGTGTTGATCACCTTTTGTATCTTTTCGTCCTGCACCGGCAGTTCAGCATTCAGCACATGCGGGTCTATCTGTATCGTCTTCAGCTTATTCTTTACTTCCTTCAGCACGGGCACTTGCTTGCGCATTTCGTACCAAGCTTCAAACTCTGCTATATGCGCTGCTATTATCTCCAGGGCCTTAGGCACTTCTGCCTTGCGCACCTGTAGTGTTTCATCTTTTATCTTTGATAGCGCGTCCACATCCATAAAGGTAATTCCGGGCAGTTGGCGCGCGTCTTCGGCCACATTGGTAGGTACCGACATATCTATCACCAGCTTTGTGCCTTTCCCTTGCAGGTGCTGCTTCACGATCACAGGATCTTGCGCGCTGGTCGACACCACCACAATATCAGCATCAGCCAGCTCTGCTTCCAATTCGGCAAACGGCGCGTGGCGCAGGCCCAGCTCATTGGCCAGCTTCTCTGCCGTTTCTTCGGTACGGTTAATGAGTACTATATCCTTCGTATGCAGGTAGTCCACAAAGTTGCGGCAGGTTACCCGGCCTATCTTCCCTGTGCCTACTACTACTATCTTATTTTTTGCTTCTGTCCTGTTATTGGTTTCCAGGTACTGCTTGATGTACTGCACCGCAGCAAACGAAACCGATACTGTGCCCCCGCTCAATACGGTTTGTGTCTTCACCGCCTTCGATGCCTGTAGCACACTGTTCACAAGCCGCTCCATGAAAGCGCCTATCCGGTCGTGCGCCTTTGCGCGTTTTACAGCAGTCTTTATTTGCCCCAGTATTTCGTAGTCGCCCAGTATCTGCGAGTCCAGCCCGGCTGCCACCTGGTACAGGTGTGCTATCGCTTCCATACCGTTCTTGCTATAGCACACTTCACTGAAGGTAGCCACATCGCCATGGCCGCCACTGCACAGCAGTGTAGCCAGTTGGCCTGCATCATCACCAAAACCATATATCTCTGTACGGTTGCAGGTAGAAAGCACAAACATATCATGCACACCCTTTGTGGGTGCATCTGCCAGCAGCTTTTCGTATTGTTCGTGCCCTACCGCAAACAAACCCCTAATAGTGGCGTCTGTTTTTTTGTAGTTCAGCCCTACAACCCAAAAATGCTCAATATGTTGTTTTTCACTGCGGTACATGTGTGCGTTAGGATCAGTATTGTGTATGCTGCAAAGGTAGTTTTACCTCGTCCGGCAACCTCATTGCCATGTCACACCTACGTCATTTTAGGGCATGATCCTCGTTATTTTATTAGCTGACGAAGATCATATATAGTTCATTGCTCCATGCGTGCGTGCATTAGCAAATATTTCATTTTTTTTAACCATTTGCACGCCGCACACAACTAAAAAATATAGGTAACTTACACTTGTTTATGATAAAGATGAGATCCCTGTTTGTGCTGCTGATGGCTGTGCTGTTTCCTTTTACAGCAATGGCCTCCAAAATATTTATCCCTATGGATGCCGATGGCCAGGCCAACCACCTCAAAGCCTATGGTGTTGCCTATGCCGCGCTCAAAGCCAACGTAGCTGTCGACTGGCTGCTCAACTACAAGGGTGGCAGCTTTTGCATGGACAATGTGGAAAGCATGGAGCGCCTCTGCAAGTTGCGTGGGGTTACTTACGAGGTCATCAGCGATGGGCAGTATGTGGGCATTGTCAATGAAATATCCAATCCTGATTACAATGGTGATATTATAAAGCTGGAGAAAGCTCCCCGCATAGCCGTGTATACCCCGCTCAATAAAGAGCCGTGGGATGATGCCGTAACCCTCGTGCTTACCTATGCCGAGATACCCTTTGATAAGATATACGATGATGAAGTGCTGGCCGATGACCTCGCCAAGTACGACTGGCTGCACCTGCACCACGAAGACTTTACCGGGCAGTACGGCAAATTCTGGGCGCAGTTCCGCAACACAGCATGGTACCAGAACGACCAGAAAACGGCGGAAGCCATAGCAGCCAAGCATGGCTTCAGCAAGGTTTCCCAGCTGCAGCTGGCTGTGGCCAACAAGATACGGGATTTTGTGGCCGGCGGCGGTTATATGTTTGCCATGTGCTCGGCCACAGATACGTACGATATAGCGCTGGCAGCCGAAGGCACCGATATTTGCGATGTGCCATTCGATGGCGACCCTATGGACCCGGCCGCGCAGCAGAAACTCGATTTCACCAAATGCTTTGCTTTCAAAGATTTTACGCTCGTTACCAATCCCTATGAGTATGAGTACTCCAATATTGATAATACCAATCCGCGTATGCAAACGTATCATGTAGTGCCTACCAGCGACTACTTCACACTGTTCACTTTCTCTGCCAAGTTCGATCCGGTGCCTACAATGCTTTGCCAGGACCACACCACAACCATCAAGGGCTTTATGGGGCAAACAACTGCATTTCGTAATGAAGTATTGAAATCAAGTGTACTCGTAATGGGCGACTACAAGCCCGCCAACGAAGCCCGCTACATACATGGCGAATATGGCAAAGGCACCTGGACCTTCTATGGCGGCCACGACCCCGAAGCCTATGAGCATAAAGTGGGCGACCCACCCACCGACCTCAACCTGCACCCCAACTCGCCCGGCTACAGGCTAATACTCAACAATGTGCTTTTCCCGGCAGCAAAGAAAAAACCCAGGAAGACGTAGATTGTAAAATTCACGCACATATGGCAAAAGAACACAGCGAAGACCTTCGCAAATTCCTGCAACCATACCCTCCTGCTCAACAGGATACAGCATTATGGCTGCGCGACTTTGTTTGGGATCTCTACCCCACATGCAATGAATTGATCTATGACAATTACAATGCTGTTGCTTTCGGTTGGGGACTATCTGATAAACTGGGCGACGTATTTTGCAGTATAGCCGTTGGCAAAGGAATAAATTTCGGCTTCAACCGCGGGCACGAGATCGCTGATCCCGAAAATAAATTACTGGGAAACGGAAATGTTTGGCGATACATCAAAGTAAGTGACAAAAAAGACTTCCCTGCAAAATATATGAAACAACTGCTCCGCGAAGCACATGCCAACGCACAATCCCGCCTGAAACCGGGTACCGTAATACTAACCGGACAAACCATAGTAAAATCAATATCCGCAAAGAAAAGGCGGCCTTCATAAAAAGTGTATGATAGCCTGTACGGCTTTTTGGCCGTTAGACACGTTTTGGACAGGTTGTCTGTAAGCTGTCGATGGATTCCCGCCATTGTTGGTGTCCCTCCAACAACGGCGCGCAGGATAAATAACATAACCAAACAATTTCTTCCCGGCAGGAAGGATCTACACGCATTTCACCCGCCGTAGCTTTTAGCGAAGGAGGGCAGTATTCGCCAAGCCACTTTAGTTCTATAGAAGGAGGACTACGCTTTAACACCCACGTCATCGCCAAAAACCTTAAATTTGCACAAATGTCAGATACCAGGAAACCAAGCTTACTCCCCGCATTGCTCACCATGAAGTGCCCCAGTTGCAGGCAATCGACTGTATTTGTGAATAAGAGCATATTCCCCCTCGGCAAGTGCCTGGCTCTCAAAGACGAGTGCGAAGTATGCGGCGAGCGCATGAAATCCGAAAGCAACAATGGTGGCGGCATCAACTACGCCCTCACCATGATGCTGTTTTTCCTCAACCTGCTCTGGTATTGGCCCATATTCGGCCTTTCTTATAAAGATTACAGCGTTTTTTATTACCTCATTGTCAGCACAGTAGTAGTCGTACTCATGCAGCCCTACCTCATGCGCCTTTCCCGTATGTTGTACCTGTATATTTATATCGGTTTCGGCCACTCCCGCCGCGTTATCCAGGATTGAGACAAAGCGCGCTCAATTTTCCAAAGACAAAAAAGCGAAGACACATAAGTGCCCACGCTTTTTCTCTGCTGTCGGTTAAATCTCTCTTAAGACAACTGCTCGCTTACATTCTTCTTTACCTTGCTCGTTGCCTTACCGGCATCGTTCAGTATGGCTTCAATGCGGTCGCGCGCATCGCTGCTCAGGCCCTTCACTTCACCTGCTATCATGTCCTTCAGGTCATCAACCGAGTCCATGGCGCTGGTATTCAGCTTGTTCAGCCTGTCCTTCCATTTGTCCATTTTCTTCTTGGCTTTGTCCGCCAGCTCATCACGCATAGGCTTTGCCTTGTCCGATGTAAGCAATAATACAGCCGCTACTCCGAGCGCGCCTATTAACAAATATTTAGTACCACGCATAAAAATGTTTTTTAGCTTTTGTCGTTTATGTCAATAGAATCATGCCAATGCACGCACCACAAAAGCAAATACACAAAAACGGGTACTCCTTTACCACAACTGTGTGTTTACCTACCTGTTGCCGCTATTTACCGAAAGACTATTCCCCACTTTTATGTGGCATGGTATTTTTACACCGTCAAACACAAACTACAGGTTATGCAGGAAGAAATCAAGAACAGCAGCTCAGTCAATAACAGCATCTTTAAATACGCATTCATAGGCGTGTTGCTTTGTATTGCTACCTTTGGCTTTACACTCACCAACTTTGCCGACATTGCTATGCATGAGGTACCACAGATGACCATTGTCACCCTCATGGGCCTCGGCTCTATAGCATTGCTTTCCAAAGCAATAAAGGGCGATAAGGAAAGATTGAGGGAGATTTGAGAACAACTCCTGTTTGCTTTGTAAGGTTCCGGACAGGAGCCAGAATACGATATTTTAAAAGGCCCTCCTATAGGGCCTTTTTTATTGTTACTTTGGTTACTTTTTCTCGGC
>CAIVKT010000736.1 GCA_903906615.1 uncultured Bacteroidota bacterium
CGCCCTTTCAGGGCTTTCCCATTATGATCTATTGTACCCGGGGCGTTGCCCCGGGCTGTTATATTTCGCCCTTTCAGGGCTTTCCTACATCCCGTATTCATTCAGTGATAATTGAAATTATCAAAACAACGTATTATCAGCTACAACGCGCGAGGGCTGCGATATTGCGCCCTCCCAATGTTTTCCTACATTCTGTATTCATTCAGTGATAATTGAAATTATCAAAACAACGTATTATCCGTTGCTACACGTGAGCGGCCCAGGTGTTTGTAAGCCTTGTCTGTGGCTTCGCGGCCTCGGGGTGTGCGCAGTATGTAGCCTTCCTGTATCAGGAAGGGCTCATACACCTCTTCTATAGTGCCTGCCTCTTCGCTTACTGATGTGGCTATGTTGCTGATGCCCACGGGGCCTCCCTTGAATTTATCTATAAGGGTGGTGAGTATGCGGTTGTCCATATCATCGAGGCCGCTCTCGTCTACATTCAGCGCACGGAGGCCATGCTCTACTATGCCGAGGTCTATAGTACCGTTCCCGAGTACCTGCGCGAAGTCGCGCATACGGCGCAGCAGGCCATTGGCTATACGCGGTGTGCCACGGCTGCGGCGGGCTATCTCCATAGCGGCGTCCGATGTGGTCTTCACATTGAGTACACCTGCGGCGCGTATCAGTATGCGCTGCAACACCTCGGCAGTATAATAGTCGAGTCGCGACTTGATACCAAAGCGGCTGAGCAATGGCGCAGTAAGCAGTCCGCTGCGGGTGGTGGCACCTACGAGTGTAAAGGGATTGAGCGTAAGCTGCACGGAGCGGGCCGATGGGCCGCTATCGATCATAATGTCTATCTTAAAATCTTCCATGGCCGCATAGAGGTATTCTTCTACTACGGTGCTGAGGCGGTGTATCTCGTCTATAAACAGCACATCCCTTGGCTCGAGGCTGGTAAGGAGGCCTGCCAGGTCGCCGGGCTTTTCTATTACAGGGCCGCTGGTCTCTTTGATGCTCACGCCCAGCTCATTGGCAACAATGCGCGACAGCGTGGTCTTACCGAGGCCGGGAGGGCCATGGAACAGTATATGATCCAGCGCCTCGCCACGCATATTGGCCGCCTTGATGAATATGCGCAGGTTCTCGATCAGCTTGGGCTGGCCGGAGAAATCTTCAATGGTTTGAGGGCGGATGGTATTTTCATACTCCCGCTCCTGCGCGCTCAACTGGTTTGATGGCCTTATATGTGATTCTGACATCGGGATAAAGTTAGGGAAAAGAACTAAATGATCTCATATACGGTTAGATATCAACTACACTCACAGAAAATTTCTCGCAAAGGCGCAAAGGTGCTGTCCATAGATAGTGTTTTAAGTTCGCAAAGGCATATTTCATAACGCTTTTTGAAGTGCAATTGTCATTAAAAACACAGCGGGTAAAAACAACAGCGGCTACCATATGGCAGCCGCTGTACTATTTTTTAAAAAGAAAATTATTTGCTGATCACAAATTGCTTGGTAATACTTTTACCGTTGTTGCTGATGCTCATGAAATATAGTCCGTTGCTTGTATTATCGAGGTCTATGCTTTGCATAAACCCTGAGCCGTTTGCTTTGTAGGTTTTGTCTGTTACGATCTGCCCGATGGCGTTGTAAATAACGATGCGGGTATCGGTAGGGTTATCGAGTGTGCCAATTACAGTGATCATACTTTTCGCGGGGTTAGGATAGATCTTTACATCTTCCATTGCCGGTGATTGCGGTACCGCAGTTTCATTAAGCGGCATCAATCTTAATTTAGCCGACATGCCGTTCTCTACAGTAGCTACAGAGCCCGCGGCGGTATTCTGTGCCAGTACCAGGCCTATTACTTTCATTAGTTTGTGGTTGTAGCCGGCGGGTACAGTGTAGGTATACCTGATGCTGTTTGTTGTACCAATAGAAGGATTAGTGAACGCAGGATCTCCATATATACCACCTGTAGTAGCCAATACTGCCCTTACTACATCCATATGATAGTATTTAGATGCAGGGGCAATAGGATCGCCGAGATTCCACCACCATGAAGTATCGGCAGCAGTGCCGCAAAATTGCCAGTAATTATTGCAACCACCAGGACATGGAGGGCGAGCATAGTTAGCCTGGTCATTACCGCCTGCACTGCTGATGCTATCTTCAGTAACATAGGCGTTGATATTCCAGTTGCCTGTAAGTGATGTAAGCGCTGTACCCGTTACAAGAACTGTCAGCAACCTTGAACCAGTATCATATGTGGAAACCATATCCACCTGGAAGTTTGGCGTTGCGCTCATTCTTGCAGCAATGGGGCCATCCCATGGCCTGCCAACTGCGACGCCACTACCTTGTGCAGTACGGTCTATACATGCGGCCGGATATCCTACCAAGGCTGTATAATCTGTGTTGTAAGTATCCGGACTCAATGCCATAGGATCCGCATTATGAAAAGATGCAACAAGAACATGCGGATAGGTAGGGATGATGTCGCGCACTATATCTTCTGCACCATCAGGGCAGTAGCCACACCAAGCACCTGTACCTTCTTCCAGCAGCACATACTTTGTAGTGCCGGTAGATACGTGCATTTGTGCAAATGCACCAAACATCAGCAGCATTGCTGATGACAGTAAAAGAATAAATTTCCGTTTCATTTCTATTATGTTTTTAGTGTAACCAGTTTTTAGCTATGTAAATTTATAAAATTCTTTTTGTATTGCCGGGGATTTTCTTTATTAACTGTTAAATATAATTAATTAAATACGTATTGTTTTTATCGGCATTATTTAGCATTCTTTTGCCACTAACGCAATTAGCTATTTGGTTACTTTTGCAGTATGACGAATTACAGGCCCGGCAACCCGCAGTCCCTGCCCCCGGTTGTTAAGAACATCATCATTATAAATGTGATCATGGTCTTATTGCAATTTGCCCTTGGCAAGGCGGGCATCAACCTGGGCGATTACCTTGGATTGCATTACTGGGCCTCGCCATTGTTTAAATGGTGGCAGCCGCTTACGCATATATTCATGCACGGAGACCCGTATGATGTGCAGGGTACACTGATGCACATAGGCTTCAATATGCTGGCCCTCTGGATGTTTGGCCGCGTGTTGGAGAATATGTGGGGGCCAAGGAAGTTTCTTATTTTTTACCTGGTATGCGGAATTGGCGCGGCGATATGCCATATGGGTGTGCTTACGTTTGAATATACACGCTTCTACAATGCCTTCCTGGCTTACCAGGCGCACCCGGGACTTACTGAATTCCTGATATTTATCAGGAACCACCATGTACCGGTAGATCCCGCATCAATGGTGCAATGGAATGCCGCCCCCACAGCTCCCGGGCAGATAAGGGAGTCTGTAACTTTCCTGAATGACTATTATACCCACATGATCAATGAAGCTACTGTGGGTGCTTCGGGTGCGGTATTCGGGGTGTTGTTTGCGTTTGCGTATCTTTTTCCGAATGTGGAGCTGCTGCTTATTTTTCCGCCTATACCAGTGAAAGCAAAGTGGGTGGTTACGGTTTACGCGCTTATCGAGCTGTTTTCGGGTATCCAGAATTCTGCCGGAGACAATGTGGCCCATTTTGCCCATCTCGGTGGTATGCTCTTTGCATTCCTATTGTTAAGAATATGGAATAGTAAGGCGGGTAACCGCTTTTATTGATAATTTTACAGAATGAATACAGGGCGCAAAAAGTCGGTTCTATCGTACATACCGGGCTATACCAATAATGCGGTATTGCAGGTGATCATATTCTCAGCTATTACTTATACGCTCCTGGCCTTTAGCTGGGCTATCATCAAGTTGGTATTTGATGGCGACAGCAGTTTGTACGACCTGCATTTTATACCGAACCTGGCGCTGCCTACGCTGGCAGCATATAAAGCCCATTGGTGGACGATACTTACCTATGGGTGGTTCCAGAACATTGGCTTCATGGAGCTTATCAGTAATATGCTGTGGTTCTATTGCTTTGGGTCTGTGGTGCAGTCGCTGGTGGGCCACAGGCAAGTGATTCCACTATATGTATACAGCTTGCTGGCAGGTGGCGTTTTTTACCTGTTGGCGCAAACGCTGCCGGGCAATTTTGGGTATTGCCCTCCCTACATACTGGGGCCACGTGCTGCGCTTATGGGCATGGCGGTGGCTGCGATCACACTTACACCGAGGTATCGTTTCTATCTTACCGAGACATTCAGCATCCCCATACTTGTAGTTGCGGGCATTTTCGCTTTTTTAATGGTATTGAGTTCAGGCTATTATATGCCTGTGGTATTGATGCTGGCAGGCGGCGGGCTGATGGGCCTCGGTTATATAAAACTGCTTAAAGCAGGCTACAGGCCCGGCGGGTGGATGTATGCTTTTGCAGATAAGATGGAAGGGCTGGTAACACCCAATGAGCGCAATCTGCGCAACAAACAGGGCCGCAATAATATTTTTCATAACCCCTACCGCCAGCAAAAAGAAGTGTTGCAAGACCGCGTAGATGACATACTGGATAAGATCAACCAAAAGGGCTACAATTCGCTAACGTCTGAAGAAAAGGATATACTAACGCGTGTGGGAAGGGAGTAGGGGTTTACTCATTTGTGACCATACGTGAGTTATCTGCCCTGTACGAGTTGAGGGCAGGGGCAAGCCCAGCCCGTACGGCGAGATGTGCCGGAGACTACCCCATGTAGGGTTTTATTGCATAACTGCAAGTATATTGCTGTCTTCTTCCGGTATTTTCCGATTTTTTCCGGTTATTGCAACATGGCGGAAACGGCTGTGTTGCTTTACAGTAAAGGTATTCAGCCGATTTTTCCTATTATTTTTCCGGTTTAAAACCCTGCTTTCCGATATGGGTTTGCCCGATGAACTCTTTACGCCGAACGGACGTTTTCACCATTTTATAGTATAAAGATCGTACGAGGAAATGAATTAGCGAAAATGAATTTCTATGACAGCGCGCTTTTCGCACTATGATAGTACACATAGCGTCTATGACGGAAAAATTTTTTGAGTTAATTGATTGACCCTTCTGCAATTATATGTTATGAGTGTGCGCGTTTTCCGGGAAGTGAATTTACGTGGCATATTCGCTGTTTCTAAAATAAACATGTTCATTATTTAATACAGGTTGGGGTTTGGTGTGCGCGAAGGGCGTGAGTATAGGTGTCCCACACCTTGGAGGTATGGGTGCGAATGAGTTACCTGCACAGCGCGAGTGGAGGGCAGGGGCAAGCCCAGCCCCTACGGCGAGATGTGGGAGAACACGGTTGTATTATTTTCCTGCACGAGTCGTGCAGGGGCAAGCCCAGCCCTACGGCGAGATGTGGGAGAACAGTCCCAATCTCCCCGGCCTTGAAGAGTTTACTCATTTCGTAATAGTTGTTGCGATTTTCTTTCTTGAGAAGAAGCGGCACGATGCGCCAAGGCTGAAAATGCTTTCTTTATCGTAGCCGGCATCGGCAAAAACACTGAACACAGAAGAGATATAGTAGCGCGCACCTACTTTAAGATATGGGGTGATTGTGTGGTCTATATTTATAACAGTGCTATCACCTTGCGGGTAATTGCTGTGGCGGATATTGTTCAGTGATACGCCTATGCCCACAAAGGGATCGAGGTTCTTTACACGGATGACATTATTGAGGTGATAGTACGCCACTATGCCGCCACTGAGCAGGCGCAGGTTATCGGCACGGTACCGCGTGAAAGCCCCGCTATTGCCGGTGTATTGCTGGCCAAAATTGTAGGTAAAGGCATCGTAACTGAAAGTAGCGCCAATGCTGATGTGGTTGTTGAGGCCATACTCCAGTTTTGCATATACCTGGTGGTAACCTGATGTATTGTTCTTCACAAAGCCCGCCGGCAGTGAGTAATTCTGCTTGTAGCCATCCACAAATCCGAGCGATGCAGTAGCGGTGACGCTATGGCGCTCATATACTGCATGGGCCGCTTGTTTGTTGGCAGATGTATCCTGCTGGGCCCATGCGGATACTGACATCAATGATAGTAAAATGAGCAGACGGCTTTTCATATGGATAGCAAGCTATGAAAAGTAGCTGTGATTACAAAAAATATCCGCCGCCTACTATTTTTGTTTTAGCTTTATGGTAGCCCGCCTGTTGGCTGCCCGGCCTTTTTTAGTACGGTTGCTGCGTATTGGCGAACTACTGGCGTGGCCTTTTACAGAGATATTGGCGGTATCAACGCCTTTATCCGATAAATATTTTTTTACCGCCTCTGCCCTCGCTACGGACAACCTTTTATTTACTGCTCTCGTTCCTGTGTTATCTGTATAACCGTCTACAATAATGGCTACCGGCCTGTGTGTATGTAATGTATCTGCGATAGCATTGAGGTATTCATAAGAAGACCTTTGAATGACTGCACTGCCTGTATGAAACCTCACCATTTTCAACGGCAGGCTGTTGACTGCGGGCAGTATTAAAACAGGGTCAGCAAATTCAGTTACTTTTTCGGGACACCCATGTAGCTCTGCCAGTCCGGGTACATCGGGACAGGCATCATCTTTATCGGGTATGCCATCGCCATCACGGTCGGGGCAGCCATTGAATATCATGAGACCTTTGTCGTGTGGGCAGTCGTCGTACTTATCTCCAATGCCATCGCCATCCGAGTCGGGGCAACCGTGAAGCTGTGCTGTGCCTGCTTCATGCGGGCAGGAGTCTTCTTTGTCTATGATGCCATCGCCATCTGTATCCGGGCAGCCATGCAGCTTTTTGGTTCCTTTTTCGTACAGGCACGAATCAGCAAAGTCGGGTATTCCATCCCTATCGGCATCAGGGTAGAACTTGTCTTTTACAAAACGGCAACTCACTCCAATGCTGAATACTGAATGCTGATCGTAACCCACATCGCCAAACAAGCTGAATGCGGAAGAGATATAATAGCGCGCCCCGGCTTTGATATATGGCGTGAGGGTATGATCAAGCTTTACGACATTACTATCGCCCTGCGGGTATTGGCTATAACGGATATTATTGAGCGACACGCCGAGCCCGATAAAAGGATCAAGACGCTTTACGGGAATGACATTTACGAAGTGATAGAATGCACTAACACCCCCGCTGAATATACGGGTTGTATTTGCCCTGTAGCGATTGAACAGATCGCCATTGCCTGTGTATTGTTGTTCGTAATGCTCCACAAAGTTATCATAACCGAAAGTGCCGCCTATGCTGATGTGCCTGCTTATGCCATACTCCAATTTGGCATATATAGGCGCGAAGCCTGTGGTGGTGGCATTTGCATAGCCTGCAGGGAGGGAAATGTTATTGCGGTAGTAGTCTATAAAACCAAGGGAAACGGTGCCGATGGTCTCGTGCCGCTCGAAGGGGAGGTGCCTGATGGGAATAGGATGGTATGCAGTATCTACAGGTGCTGCAATGGCTTGCAGGGAAGATGTAGCCAGTAATAATACAAGGACTCTTTTCATTTTTGGGCGTGTGTGTTTTTCTTAAACGCTGAAATGAAGAGAATAGTATATAGCTATAAAAGCAAACGTCCTGCAATGATGCAGGACGTTTGTATATTTTGTGGACTTAACGAAATCACTCGTCATCATCCCTGTTCCTTTCTTTTTTCTTTGGCTTTGGAGCTGCGTCGTCTTCGTCTTCCATTTTGTCAGCCTTCCTGCGATGAACTTCATCACCAGGTTCGTGGTTGCTGTGCATTTTGTGACCGCAATTGAAATTTTTGCTGATACCTATGTTAACAGTTTTGCCGAAGTCAAAATTGAAAGTGTTGGTAGCGTAGTTAGCGTCCTGATATTTATCAGTACCGTAGCTGATGCCACCGATAGAGAAGTTGAGCGCCATACCATGGCCTACATTAGCACCTATTGCAGGTACAATGCCTAAAGAGAGGCCAGTGTGTTTTGCATCGGCAGGAGAACCTTCGTTGGTATGATAACCACCGGTGTAGTCCACATTGAACTGAGAGTACCAGAAGAAAGTTTCGCTCTTACCAATATATTTTGAGTAACGGGCAAAAGCGCCGGCAGAGTAGTTATTAAAGGTGTTTTTTGTACCCTGAGTTTGTGCTGCGCCTGTTACAGGGTTAACACCAGGATTTGAACCCTCTTTAGTTGCATTTTGTCCCCACATGATCTGTAGACCTACAGTCCAGTTGTGGTTAAATTGATAACCAACACCTGGAGCTGCGTCCCAGTTTGTTGATTTAGATTGATCTGCATTTCTTACTGTAGTAACTCCGAGGTCACCGTACAATAAGATACTATGAGGTTCTTGTGCGTTAGCATTTGCAAAAGCTCCTGCTGCTAAAATGGCAAGGATCAGTTTTTTCATATACCGAGTGTGTTTTAATTTAGAGAACAAATATAATAGCCTTTTTCAGAAAACAAGCACTTTATTAAATAATTTTTATCTTTATTTAAACCAGGAGCTGTACATAAGATAGTTATTGGCAATGCGTTCCACCTCTCCTTTTTGTAATTCCGGGCTGATGTCTTTGACCTTTTTAGCCGGTACACCTGCATATATACTACCGGGCGGCACAATAGTACCTTCCAGCACTACAGCGCCTGCCGCGATGATACAGTTCTCTCCAATTGATACATTGTCCATTACAATAGCTCCCATACCTACGAGTACATTATCGGCCACAGTACAGCCATGTACTATAGCATTGTGGCCGATGGATACATTATTGCCCAGTACCACCTTTGTCTTCTGGTAAGTACAATGGATGCAGGCCCCGTCTTGTATATTCACCTTATTACCTATGCGGATGCTGTTGACATCGCCACGGATTACGGCATTGAACCACACACTGCAATCCTCGCCCATGACCACATCGCCTACTATAGTGGCATTGGGGGCTATAAAACACCCTTCAGGTATTTGGGGTGATATTCCTTTTACTGGCAGGATAACTGGCATAATACTTATTTCAGATTGCAGCGGCCAAAAGTATACATTCCTGTGCATGAATTGTGGAATAATCTTTTAAGCAATTGCAGGTATAATGTTTAATTTTGTTGTTCAAACAAGGACATGCAGGCTTATTTAGACCTTCTTCAGCACATCATAGACACAGGAGCTACCAAGAGCGACCGTACCGGCACGGGTACGAAAAGTTGTTTTGGCTACCAGATGCGTTTTGACCTGCAAAAAGGTTTCCCGCTGTTGACAACGAAGAAGCTGCACATGAAGTCTATTATTTATGAGCTGCTGTGGTTCCTGAAAGGGGATACCAATATAGCCTACCTTAAAGAACATGGAGTGAGCATATGGGATGAATGGGCCGACAGCAATGGCGACCTGGGGCCTATATACGGCCACCAATGGCGCAGCTGGGCCGGGGCTGACGGAGCGATATACGACCAGATAAAGGATGTACTGCACCAGATCAAAACAAACCCGGATAGCCGCAGAATGATCGTGAACGCCTGGAATGTGGCCGACCTGCCTAAGATGAGGCTGAGCCCCTGCCATGCACTGTTCCAGTTTTATGTGGCCAATGGCAAGCTGAGCTGCCAGCTATACCAGCGCAGCGCTGATGTGTTTTTGGGTGTACCGTTCAATATAGCATCTTATGCCTTACTCACGATGATGGTGGCGCAGGTATGCGGGCTGGAAGCAGGGGATTTCATTCACACCTTTGGAGATGTACACTTGTATAACAACCATGTGGAGCAGGCAAAGCTGCAACTGACAAGAACACCTTTTGCCTTGCCAACAATGAAAATAAACGCGGAGGTGAAGGATCTTTTTGCTTTCACGTACGAGGATTTTAAGCTGGAAGATTACCAGTACCACCCGGCCATCAAAGCACCTGTGGCTATATAGCCTTATTGCTCACGACGATCAAACACACGCCATGATACGTTCATTTATAGTTGCGGTATCTGATAATAACGCCATAGGCAGGCATAACACATTGCCGTGGCACCTGCCTGAAGACCTGAAGTTCTTTAAGCGGACAACTATGGGTAAGCCCGTAGTGATGGGTCGCAAAACATTTGAATCACTGGGACGTGCATTGCCGGGAAGAACCAACATTGTTATCTCTACTCATAAAGAACTGGTATTGCCACAAGGTGTAGTATTATGTGACAACATAGATGCTGCATTAGAAAGGCTACAGAAAGAAGATGCGGAGGAAGGATTCATCATAGGCGGCGGGCAGATATTTGCCAACACGATGAATATTGTAGACCGCATGTACATCACCAGGGTACATACCATTGTGCATGATGCTGATGCTTTTTTCCCGGATATAGATCATACGCACTGGAAGATGGTAGCAGAAGAGCGGCATCATGTGGATGACAACCATCGATATCCTTTTGCGTTTGAGCGGTATGAAAGGGTAGAGTTATAACCTGTTTCCATGACCCTGCACGCAATTACTGAATACCTGAGATATAAGTGGACGGCTAAGGGTCGGCATGGAACGCATTCGCCATTTGTGTACGCCCTTGTAGACGATGTGCTGCTGAATGATAAATCAAAGGTTGGCATATTTGCTCTTAAGTTTTCACAAGCAGGGGCTTATTATGAACAGCTTTTGCAGCGGATTGCGGGGTATTACGGCTATCACAGCCTATTGACTGTTCCCATAAACAGCGCTATTCCTGCCGGGCAATTATGTGATATACTACTTATCAAGGCAGCGGATGTGGCCTTATTGAACCAAAATTTACCATTGCTGCAAAGAGATGGGATGGCTGTGGTCACCAATATACACACCACTGCGGCGCATAGCGTGGCATGGCGAGCGATATGCGCAAATGAGGAAGTGAGTATGAGTATTGACCTGTATGGAACGGGACTGCTTTTCTTTAAACAGGCGTTCAAAGAAAAGCAGCACTTTGTGTTACAGCATAAGGGGTGAGGTTTATCCCAAAGGATCTATTTCGCCGGAAGTTGGTGCACCTGCAAAAAAGGTATCTACAAACCCGCTGAACATAGGGGGTACTTTGCCCGAAATATATTCTTTCATAGCGCCTATTGCCTTGATGGCCTGGTCATCTGTAAGGCCTGCTTTATCTTTTAGTATATCTATTAGTTCCTGCATATAAAAATGAATTAGTATTTATCAATTATGCTGCCTTGAGGTGTTCCATTTTGGAGTGCTCTACCATTTGGCGGGCGTATTCTAAGTCCAGATGGAAGGTGCCATCGTGTTTTTCTGAGGGCATTTCGAACATGGCATCTGTGAGTATCATCTCGCAGATGGCACGAAGGCCACGGCCTCCCAACTTGTAATGTACCGCCTTCTGCACCATATAATCGAGCGCTTCATCGGCTACAGTGAGCTTGATGCCTTCGTATTCAAACAGCCTTGTGTATTGCTTTACGAGTGCATTCTTAGGCTCGGTAAGTATCCTTTTAAGGGATGCCTCATCGAGTGGATTGAGGTAAGTAACTACCGGTAACCTGCCCAACAATTCGGGTATCAGCCCGAATGTGCGGAGGTCCTGCGCATTTACATGCTGCAAGAGATTTGCCCGGTCTATATCCTGTGTTGCTTTGATCGCGTTGTACCCGATAGAAGATGTCTGTATGCGGCGGGCGATCATTTTATCTATACCCTCAAACGCACCACCGCAGATGAATAGTATGTTCTGTGTATTCACCCTGATCATTTTCTGTTCCGGGTGTTTTCTGCCACCTTGTGGTGGCACCAGTACTTCTGAGCCTTCCAATAATTTGAGCATAGCCTGCTGCACACCTTCGCCACTCACATCGCGGGTGATGGATGGGTTATCGCTTTTGCGGCCTATCTTATCTATCTCATCAATGTACACAATGCCACGCTCTGCGGCAGCTACATCAAAGTTGCTGGCCTGTAGCAGGCGGGACAAGATGCTTTCCACATCTTCGCCTACATAGCCGGCCTCTGTGAATACAGTGGCATCAACAATAGCAAAAGGCACCTGTAGCAGGCGGGCTACGGTTTTGGCAAGCAATGTCTTCCCGGTACCTGTTTCGCCGACCATGATGATATTGGATTTTTCGATTTCCACGTCATCCTGTGGTGGCATAGTGAGGCGTTTGTAATGATTGTATATAGCTACAGACATTACTTTTTTAGCATCATTTTGGCCGATCACATATTGATCAATAAAGGCTTTAATGTCTTTTGGCTTGTAGTTATGATTTTTTTGAAAATCGAGTTTCGATTCGGTTTTTGGGGTCTTTTCGCCGGTGGTTTCGGCCAGCAGGTTGTGGGCGTTCTCTATACACTGATCGCAGATATTGCCTTTAATGCCGGTGAACAGGATATTAACTTCTGTTTCAGCGCGGTCGCAAAAAGAACATCTTTTTTCGGATTGTTTTGCCATTATTTATTCCCTAAAATTTTGAGGTGCAAAGGTACGGGTTTACTTGATTGATAAAGGCCAGGAAGTTTGCAAAAAGTGTTAATTAGGTCAGTTAGCTGACTTAATTTGTATTAATTAGGCCAGGTGACTGGCTCAATTATCAAAAATAGTGTTTTGCCATTAGTCAGTAATCCATGGAAGGTAGTTATCCCTGTTAATGACCGTAAACTTCGCGTCAGGGTATGCTTTGGCAAAAGCAGCGGGTATTTTCGATCTGTTATCCTGCCATTTACATTCAATCGCTTGTAATTGCAGGTCGTTGAGTTCCAGCAGATCTATTTCCTGGCCGTCGTAGGTGCGCCAGAAGAAATATTGTGGATTGTAGCCCCTGTAACTATTATATTTCATGCGCTCCCCAAGGAAGTATTGCTCCCACAGCTGGCCTATATCATTGCGACCCTGCAACGGGCTGAAGTTATTGATGAGCGCATTGCGGATGCCGTTATCATAGAAATACCATTTTTTGCTCGTCGTTACTTCCTTTCTCAGGTTGCCGCTATAGCCAGAGAGGGGATATATGATAAACACCTTTGTAAGAAGATCCAGGTAGCGTTCTACGGTGAGTTTATTGAGCTGCAGGCTTTTGCCCAGCTCCACGGTGCTTACCTGGCTTCCCACCTGCCAAGCCAGCATCTGTAATAGCTTGAACATGACATCGGCACCCTTCACGTTTTCC
>CAIVKT010000737.1 GCA_903906615.1 uncultured Bacteroidota bacterium
ATAGATGTAC
Organism: uncultured Bacteroidota bacterium; assembly: GCA_903906615.1. Taxonomy (GTDB): domain Bacteria; phylum Bacteroidota; class Bacteroidia; order Chitinophagales; family Chitinophagaceae; genus Nemorincola. The sequence continues at coordinate 11 of CAIVKT010000737.1, forward strand.
TGTGGGTGGGTGCCCGCACCACGGTAAACCCCTTCCAGGTGCAGCGGCTCGCCGATGCGTTGCGTGGCGTACCTATAAAGGTGATGGTGAAGAACCCCGTAAGCCCCGACACCGATCTGTGGCAGGGCGCTATAGAGCGTTTTGAGCAGGCCGGCGTGCAGGAAGTGGCTGCTATACACCGCGGCTTTGCAGGCTACGGATCGGCAACGGGATACCGCAACCAGCCCAACTGGCCCATACCCATAGAGCTGAAAAGGCGCAAACCGGAACTGAGCATCATCTGCGACCCGAGCCATATTACCGGCAAGCGCGACCGAGTGGCAGAAATGGCACAAAAAGCCATGGATATGCACTTTGACGGCCTGATGATCGAAGCACACCTCACGCCGGATGCCGCATGGAGCGATGCCGCACAGCAAGTGACACCACAACAATTAAAAACCATACTGGCCGGCCTGGTGATACGCGAAGAGTATACACAGGACATGAGCGGCCAGGTGCAACTCGAATACCTGCGCCAGCTGATGGACAGCATAGACACCGAAATAACCGACCTGCTGGGCAAGCGCATGGAACTGAGCGAGCAGATGGGTGAGGTTAAGAAAGCCAGCAATATGACCATTTACCAGCCTGCTAGGTGGCGGGAGATACTGGAAACGCGGGTGGAACACGCACAATCGCGCCACCTGTCGAAAGAGTTTGTGGCCGGTATATATGAGCAGATACACCACGAAAGCATACGCAAACAACTGGCCATGCTGGAAGCAAAAGACAAGCCGGTACAAGAATAACGGGTGTCTGCCGAAGGCAGGTTTTTTTTTCTTTTGACCGAACGGACTATATTTACCTGAAATAAACTGATCATTGGCACTAAAGCACCATATAGACGATAAAGTACGCTTCGACCAGCAGGTGGATAACTCGCGGGCCTACGTATTGCCTTTTATAGAAAAGACCAAGCCTCTTGGCCCCGGCATCAATGTGCTGGAGGTGGGTACCGCCGAAGGCGGCGTGCTGCGCCCCTTTACGGACCGTGGCTGCCAATGCTTGGGTGTAGACCTTGCCGATGCACGCGTAGAAAATGCTAAGGTGCTGATGGCCGATGAATATAAAGCAGGCAAGGTGGACTTCATCTGCCAGAATATTTATGACGAGGCTTTCATCAGCAGGTTCAAAAATAATTTTGATGTCATCATCCTCAAAGATGTGATAGAGCATGTGCCGGGGCAGGAGCAATTCATACCGCACCTCAAAACATTTTTAAGGCCGGGCGGGCAGATATTCTTTGGCTTCCCGCCCTGGTATATGCCGTTTGGTGGCCACCAGCAGCTGTGCCGCAAGAAATGGGCCAGCGTGATACCGTGGTACCACATACTGCCCACACCCTTGTACAAAGGCATACTGAAAATGGCCGGGGAAGACAAGGTAGTGATAGATGAGCTGCTGGAAATAAAAGATACCCGCATCACCATAGAACGGTTTGAGCGCATTGTAAAAGCCAGTGGCCTGCAGGTGCTGAACAAACAACATTACCTCATCAACCCGATATACAAATACAAATTCGGGCTGCAGCCACGGAAGCAGTTGGCGCCCATAACATGGCTACCCTACCTCCGCGATTTTGTGACCACATGTGTGTATTATACCGTCGGATAACAGAAGATCTTAGCCCAACAAAAACTCAATAGCCCGGGGATAGTAAAAATGCTCCAGCTTGTGTATGCGGTTGGCGATATCTTGCGCGCTATCGCCCGGGGCTATGGCACAACGGGCCTGCAGTATGATACCGCCATCATCGTATACCTCATTCACATAGTGTATACTGATGCCGGATTCTTTATCGCCTGCTGCTATCACAGCATCGTGTACACGCGCGCCATACATGCCCTTGCCACCATAGCCGGGAAGCAACGCAGGATGTATGTTGATGATGCGGTCGGGGTATTGCGCAATAAGCGCAGCAGGTATCTTCCATAAAAAACCTGCAAGCACTAGGAGCGAAGGTTTGTAATCGGCAATTTGCTCTACAAGCAGGGTTTCATTAAAAGTCTTTTTGTCGATGATGAGGAAGGGTATCTCTTCGCGACGGGCAATATCCAGCACACCCGCATCAGCTTTATTGCTCACGATGAGGGCAACCTTCGCCTTTCCGTTCCCTTTGAAGTATTGTATAATCGCATCGGCATTAGTGCCAGTGCCTGATGCGAAGATGATGAGTGACTGCATGGTGCAAAAGTAGTGGTTATTTCCTCCTTAAAATAATCACAGCACCCTGCCCTTTGTTGATACTGGCCACGGCATTATGCTTAACCTTGCCATCGGATAGGGTGATGCGCGATGTGTTGGGCGGCACCTTGCCCTCGTTCTCGGCAATGATGGTGAGTATATTTACCTGCTCGGTGAGGGGCAGCAATACCTGCTTCTTCTTGCGCACAAGGGTGTAATCAGACAGCACCACGCGGCCATTGTATACGAGTGTTACTATATCGCCGTCTATGTATTCGCTGTCCCAGATATCCATACGGCAGGTATCAGCGCTGAAATCATATACTTTTTCCACATCGGCGGTAAGGGTAAGGGTATTGGGTGGCAGTTTTTCTTCATACCCGTCACCCGGCTTAGATTTTACATCAATGCCTGCGGCAACGGCCTCGTGTTCCATTTTTGGTGGCTCAAATAAGTGGTTCAGCTCTTTGGTTGCCTCAAAAGATATTGTGCCTTCGCTACAGGTAAGGTCGTTTTTCTTTCCTTTAAAACTTCCACGCAGCGAGTAATGCCCGTTGAGCAACTTGTAAGGCACATGCGCCTCCACCATACAATCCTCAAACATGGTGACACCCAGATCCACAGTTTCTTTAAAAGAAAAGATGTGCATCGCTTTATCTATACTGCCTTTTATAGACGACCTCAGCTCCAGGCCATCCTGCATATAGGTAATAGCATAGCCTTTAAAGTTATCGCCCGTCATGGTAAATACCAGCTTGTACCTGCTGCTTTCGCCGCCCTTCATCTGCAGGCTGCCCCGCAGCACACACTCCTTTTGCTGCCCCAGCATACGCATGGGTAAGAGGAAAATGAGCAGTATCAGGAGCACACTATATCGCATCGGGTGGTTGCGTTTTTTTACGTAACTTATGGTGTAGATCCGCTGTTTAGTTCATTTAGTTTTTGCCGGGCTATCTGCGCATAGGTACTACCCGGGTAGTCTATCAGCAATTGCTCGTAATATTTCTTTGCTTCGTCATTCTTATGCAGGTCGTTCTGGTAAATACCGGCCATCATGAACACCGCATCATCACCCAGTACATCTTCTTTATAGTCTTTAAGTATCAGGGCCAGGTAGCCCAGTGCCGCCTCGTAGTCTTTATGCTTTTCGGCCATCTGCGCGCGCGCCATCAGTATATCGTCATTGAGCGGGTGCTTGGGGTAGGCTTTGTTGATGCTGTCCAGCAGTTCCCCGGCTTCCTTATCCCTGTTCTGGAACATGAGCAGGCCCGCCGCGGCAAAGCGTTGCAGTGGCACCAGGTTGCTGTCTTCCACATTCTCGGTGATGAGTACTGAAAGATAAATAGCATCGTTAGCGATCAGCTCCGAAGTAGCAGATTTGAGCCAGCCCAGCTGCTGCTGCGCCCAGTCGAAGTCGCCACGGTAGTAGGCCAGTTTCGCATTCCTGAAGCGGGCATCCTCGCCCATAGGGTCTTGCTTGAATTGCTTATCTACCTGGCTGTATACCAGCGAGGCTTCCCACAGCTGTCCTGTGAGCGCATAATAGTCGCCCAGCTGCAGGCGCAGCGCGCCGGCCATATTTGGCCTCACATCCGGCTCGTCAATTCCTCTTTTGAGTATGCTGATAGCACGTGGCACATCGTTGCCATATTGCGCCAGCAGGGTGGCATAATCAGATACCGTTTGCATACCGTAATACTTGGGGTATGCCACCAGGAAGCTATCGTACAATGCGGCTACATGGGCCACATCGGCAGGTGTGTAATTGGGGTTGGCCTCCAGCTGGTCAAGTGCGGCAGTAAGCTCCTCGCTCTGCGCCATGATGTAATAAGGCAGGTCTTTGCCCTTGGCCACAATATCTTCATAGGCTTTTACGGCAGTGCCATACTGCTTTGCTGCCACAGCCACCCGTGCAAAATCCATGAGGTGCTTGCCGGTCTCTTTGTTGCGTTCATCAACGGCTTCCATTTGCAGCAGTGCGCCGTCCCAGTCGTTCTTCTGTGTATATATCCAGGTGAGCAGGTCGGCGAAATAATTATTTTCTGGGTGTTCGTTTATTTTGCGGATGATGGCTTTCTGCGCCTGTTGCAGTTTATCGGCATCAGTACCCAGCAGCTCCAGCAATACCGACTTGATGTAATCGGTATTGAGGCCCGGCACCTGGTTCAGCGCCAGCAGCGCATCTATGGCCTTGCCCAGGTCGTTGCAGTGCGCGTACAGGTTGGCCAGCTGCGCGGCATACAGGTAGGGGCCGGTAAAGTTGGTGGCGGCACGCTCGTAGCTGGCTATGCCATATTCTTCCAGCCCTGCATCTACAAATGCTTTGGCCACCTTTTGCGTGTACATATCATCGCCGTTAACAGACAGTACCAGCGAATCGTACTGTTGCCGGGCCTTGTCTATAGCGCCTTCGCGCTCATATACATTGCCGAGGTCTATATGCAGCAGGTTATTGAGCCTCAGTGTGCGCTGGCGGGCCACCAGTTGCTCGGCAGTTTTATAATCCTTGGTTTGTACCAGCGTGTGCAGGTAATAACCGTACACAGAATCGGGAGCGGTAGTGTATAATTTACTGAACAGTTCTTTCGCTTTGGCGTAGTCGCCCGCATCGGCATATTGCCGGGCGGCAGCCACATCCGTTTGGGCAAAGACAGGGCAAGTGAACAGCGCCAATACACCCACACTCCAAGACCGCACTATGTTCCTCATTGCTTGCATAACTTAAATATAGTTAATACCCGTTTATTCACAAATCTTCCTCACCAAAACGGTACTTCTAAATGATAAGCCGGAAAAGAATTACAAAAATAGGTATTTATTTGTCGGTAGCAGGCTCATCGGCCTTATCAAAAGTATAAAATTCGCCATTGAATTTATATACGATAAAATCGCCGGTGAAATCATTGCCCTCGTCCACATCGGGTATATAGAGGAATTGCTTATCGGCGCTGAAATGGATAACCGGTTTCTTGCCTTTCACCTTTTCTACAGAGCGGGGATCGTAATCGTACTCCAGGTGGCTGAGCTTTTTGAGCCGCTTATGGAACAGCAGCACTTTTACCAGCTTATCGTCTATCACCGAGTAGGCGGTAATCTGCTGGCTCTCCTCCCGCTCGGCGCTGGCCGAGCCGCTGATCACCAGGTACACAGGCCTGCCATTGGACTGTACAGTAGTAATGCTGCTGTAAAACGCGCCTGGGTCGCCCTGCACAGTAGGGTCTATCATATCCACAAAGCCCGCGCCATCTGATACCGTGAACTGGGCAAAATCGGCAAAAAAGTGAATAGAAGCCCCCATCTGCATATCCCAGTAGTAAAAGCGCAGGTTGCCGTCATCAGAGGTCACATAGTGCATCCCCTTGGCCCTGGCCAGCTTAAAGGTACCCTTGAGGGTAGCAGGTGCCAGCGGGAACACCTTTTTCATATAATTGATGAGGTGGTCATTGGCATAGGCCAGCGAATCGAAGGCATGTGCCGACTGGGCGTTTGTCCAGTAATTGATCTTGCCGAGGTAATGCACCAGCCCCTTATCTATCTGCGATACGGTTTGCGCCCTACAGGCACTGCCCATAATGACCGCCGCTGCTATTAATAAGACCGTTTTGTGCAATGCCCGCATATTGTAGGGTAAAAATAGCTTTCTTTTAGGCAATAGCAAGATAATGCAGTTGCCCCGCCGGCATTTTTATCAAAAGTCTATATAAACCACACTATGTCCTATCGGCCGAAAAAATTTTTTGTGGATAACTCTTATTAGTGAATTATCTACTTGTCAGTTCCTGCAATGATTTCGACTGTTTCACAGGTTTCAGAATGTCCCATTCAATGTCCCATTTTTTGCAACCGCCATCGCTTAAAAGCTATGGCGGTCGAACGGTGTGACATTGGGGTAATCCTGATCTTCGTTTACATACACCCCTTGTGAGCCAAGTCGCAAAATCTTGCGCCTCTACGCCCATACGTCACACACGCAGAAAAAATTTTTTGTGGATAACTCTTATTAGTGAATTATCTACTTGTAAATTCCTGCAAGGGTTCCGGCTGTTTCATCGGTTTCAGAATGTCCCATTCAATGTCCCATTTTCTGAATCGCAGATTTAATGGATTGCACGGATTTCACGGATAAGCCATGCTGTAATCCTGAAATTGCTTTACATCTGCGTGTGTTTTAATGCACAGCGATCGCAATTGCCAGAGGCAAAATGGGCATACAAACTCACAAAGGTCATTACAGAAAGGGATGTCTCCAAATTGTATTTACATGACAGTACGGAAAGCATACTGTCATAGTCTTGTAGGAGACTATCTTAGATTTTTTTTCGGGGGTAAGTGGCTGATGTTTATGGGGATACAGTTTATAGGTAGCTAGCTTTTTTTGCAAGTGATGATATAGTGGTTTATTGGTGGGTGTAGAGGGTGATATGGTGATGGATTTTTATGGGAGATGGGGCGTGTACTATCCTGCGCGAGGCTGTTGGTGAAGAACACCAACAGCGGCGGAGTCGCCGCCGTAGTCAATGTTTACTGTATCGCAATCCATGCACTTCAGTTGCATGCCGTTCGTGCCTTGATATTGTATATAGTCGCTGTAATTGTGCATAGTACCACCCATGCGGGTATCCCACGAGTAGCAGCGCAGCTTGTTGTCATCAGAGGTGATCACGGTGAGGCCACTCTTTATAGCCCTGGGATATGGCGCAGTAATGGTTTGTGGATACTTCACGCTCACCTTCTTCAGGTAGTCGGTCAGCCGATCATTCACATCGCCCAGCGAGTCTGATGCGCTTATCTTTTCATCATTGCTATTGTACTCTGCCCAATAGGTGATCTTATCCAGCCTCGCGCTCATGCGCTTATCTATATCGGTCATAGACTGCGCCTGTGCTACATGCTGTGTAGTAACAATCAGGGTAAAGAGGAGGATTGTTTTTAGGGTGTGGTGCATGGAGGGTGTAATTACTTAAAAAGTTGCCTGAGCAATTCTTCCTTGCTCCAATTAAAATGCTCTGCAACATCAGAAAGTATTGAGGACAATGTACCTAATTTTAAAGGATCATGATTAGGAACAGTCACATGGTGTTCACCCTGTTGTGAAGTAGTTAGCCGTATATGGCTACCACTTTGCCTCATAGGTTCATAACCAAGTTGTTTCAGTCTGCGAATCAGGTCTTGCCCGCTCAGATCTCTTGGTATTTTCATGCGGCGAAAACTTCATCCTTTACTAAATGTAACCGTATCATTTTAGGTCGCATCATATCATTATCGAAATGGCAATGCACAGCATCCTTTAC
>CAIVKT010000738.1 GCA_903906615.1 uncultured Bacteroidota bacterium
AAATGTGGTATTGTTTGGGAAGACACACAATGTCTTCGTAGTCATGGGGGATGCGCACAATGGAGTCCGCACCTCGACTGGTATGATGGACTGGACGACATCGTAAATAAATTAAAAGAAGAAATTGAACACAGTTGGGCCGAGCCCATGATCGTTACACACTAACTCGATTTTCTAAAAATGACTTGTATGAAATACCTGCTGACCATATTATTCATTGCCTGCACACAGATTTCTATGGCGCAAACCGTGCCGGTAGACCTTACCACCGGCGAGCTATTAAAAGACCTGGAGCAGGTGAAGAATGAAGGCAAGGGATCAAAGATAGTCTTCTGGTTTCCGCAGGAGTACTGGGATGTGTGCGCCAATAACGATCCCAGCTTTAAGAAGAGCATAGTGGATGTGATCAAAGAAACCTTCCAGGATTATACGCTCATCATAGCCGCAGATATGTACGAAACCGGTGAGGGCAACCATGATTACCAGTCGCAAGAGGAGATGAAGAAGCACATAAAGATCGTGGATGCGATGGGTAATGATTACTACCCGCTGGAGGATACAGAAATCTCTGCTACAGGGCTTTTATTCAAAGAGAAGCTAAGCCCCGCGTTGGCCAATGCCATTGGCGAAATGGGCAAACATGCCTACATCTATTTTTTCAAAACAGGTACGGTGAATACCAATAGTACGCTAAAAAGCGGGTCTTTCAGGGTGGTACTAAACAAGGCATCCTTCAGCTGGACAATGCCGCTGGCTTGTATGCTGCCACCAAAGTACTGCCCTGTGGATGAATTGAAGATGCGTGGCGATTGGCTGTATTGCCCGTATCATGGGGTGAAGCTATGACCTTACCCTTCATAATTGCTGTAAATATAATATATAGAAGCAACTCACCGCTATTAATTATCTTGCACCCTGTTACAACCGCTCTGTGCTATGCAAATGGCTCGCGGCCTACAATATTTAACTGTGAAAATGGACTATAAAAGATACTTAGTGACCGCTGCCCTACCCTACGCCAATGGCCCTGTGCATATAGGCCACCTGGCGGGGTGTTATCTGCCTGCGGATATTTATACGCGCTACCAGAGGGCGCAGAAAAGAGATGTGAAGTTTGTATGCGGCAGCGATGAGCATGGTGTGCCGATAACGATACGCGCAATGAAGGAAGGCATAACGCCGCAGGATGTAGTGGATAAGTACAACGCCATTATCAAAGACAGCTTTGCGCAGATGGGCATAGCGTTCGATATTTATTCGCGCACATCCAGCAATACGCACAAAGAAACATCGCAGGCATTCTTTACCAAGCTGTTCAACGATGGCGTGTTTGAGGAGCGGGAAAGCGAGCAGTACTATGACGAAGCGAAAGAAATGTTCCTGGCCGATCGTTACATCGTAGGCACCTGCCCGGTATGCGGCAATGAGAATGCCTATGGCGATCAATGCGAGAAATGCGGCAGCGCACTATCGCCCGAGCAATTGATCAATCCACGCAGCGCACTGAGCAGCGCGGTACCGGTGAAGCGCAAAACAAAGCACTGGTATTTTCCGCTGGATAAATATGAAGAGTGGCTGAAGGAATGGATAGTGGTAGGCAAGAAAGATGAGTGGAAGCCCAATGTATATGGCCAATGTAAAAGCTGGCTGGATAGCGGCCTGCAGCCACGCGCCATGACGCGCGACAGCGAATGGGGTGTACCCGTGCCGCTGCCTGATGCAAAAGGCAAGGTCTTATATGTGTGGTTTGATGCGCCGATAGGTTATATCAGCGCTACAAAGGAGCTAACTAACCAATGGAGTGACTACTGGTGCAGCGAAGACACCAAGCTGGTACACTTCATAGGCAAAGACAATATCGTTTTTCATTGCATCATCTTCCCGGCTATGCTGAAGGCGCATGGCGGGTTTGTGCTGCCGGATAATGTGCCTGCCAATGAATTCCTGAACATAGAGGGCGAGAAAGTATCTACATCGCGCAACTGGGCTGTGTGGGTGGATGCGTATGTAAAAGACTTCCCCGACCAGCAGGATACGCTGCGCTATGTGCTCTGCGCTAATGCGCCGGAAACAAAGGACAATGACTTTACATGGAAGGATTTCCAGGACAGGACAAACAATGAGCTGGTATCTATCTTCGGCAATTTTGTGAACCGTGCTTTCGTGCTGATGCACAAACTGTGCAATGGCCGTATGCCGCCACTGCATAAAGAGATACTGACTGCTGCGGACCA
>CAIVKT010000739.1 GCA_903906615.1 uncultured Bacteroidota bacterium
AATATTGGCTATACCGTAGGCTGGCTCATTCATGCTGTATGGTTCTTTGTATTTCTATACCTCGGCCAGCCGACTATGGTTTGGGTGCAGTTGGCCAGTATCGCCTGCCACGTTATCGCTATTAACCTGAACAGGCGGGGATACCATATCTCCGCAATGATGGTGGGTATGCTGGAGGTGATAGGCCACCAGGTGCTTGCAGTATCACTACTGGGCTGGGATTCCGGTTTTCAGTATATCATACCGGCAATAGCATTGTTCCCGTTTCTGAAGCACGATGGTAGCATTTTTGTAAAGACTTTCCTCGTATTGTGCTGCATGTTCAGTTTCCTTTTCCTGGAGCTATTTATGAAAAATGCAGTTCCCGTGTATGTATTGAGCACTGCTGCGCTGAACATGTTCAACTACTCTAATATCATTTTTTGTTTCATGTTCATCTCCACATGGGGTATTTTTATCACTATGGCTATTCACAGAAGTGAAGCGATCGTCATAAAAGTGAACCGGGAATTGGCTGCAGCAGAAAAGGCTAAAGAGAGCGCTGAGCTAAAGGGGCAACTGGAAGTAAAAGAAAGGGACGCGGAGATATACCGCCTGCGCAATGTGGAATTGAAGAACAGCAACGAAGAGATATTATTACGCAACAAGATCATTGAAGAGGAGAAGAAGCGATCGGACGACCTGCTGCTCAATATCCTGCCTTCGGAGGTGGCAGAGGAACTGAAAGATAAAGGCTCATCTGCAGCCCGCTATTTTGAGCATGTTACAGTTATGTTTACAGACTTCGTCAATTTTACACGTGTAAGCGAACAGATGAGCCCGCAGCAATTGATCGATGAACTGGATGCGTGCTTTAAAGCCTTTGATGAGATCATTGGCAAGTATAATATTGAGAAAATAAAGACGATAGGTGATGCTTATCTTGCTGTTACCGGCCTGCCTAAGGCAGACGATCAGCATGCGTTGCATATTGTGAAGGCGGCACTGGATATCAGTGCCTATATAGACAGCCGTAAGCTGCAAATGGGTGAAAAGACATTTGACGTGCGCGTAGGCATACATAGCGGCAGTGTGGTGGCCGGTATAGTTGGCGTCAAGAAATTCGCCTATGATATATGGGGTGATACCGTTAATGTGGCAGCCCGCATGGAGCAGAACTCCGAAAGCGGCAGGGTCAATATATCAGGCGCAACTTACGAATTGGTCAAACAGCATTTCGAGTGCGAATACAGGGGTAAAATAAGTGCAAAAAACAAAGGTGACATGGATATGTACTTCGTCAACGGGTTAAAGTGATCCTGCGGTTCGCGTAGTGTTGTTCTTTGTTGCATTTTCGGAAGCGGGACGCCTCAATACTTTAGGGAAGCGAGACGCTTCGACCAGTGGCTTTATACTTTGCGAAACCTTTGCGACTTTGCGTTTAAATCCCCTTATTCCGCGTCATCGGGCTTATGCCTTTAAATCAGCCCTTCAAAGAAAAATAAAAAAAATATCACCACCTTTGTCCTATTCCGTCCCTTTCGGTTGTTATTTGTTTTTAACCATTTAAAAAACCAAACAAAATGAAAGACTTCTTATTAGTGTATCGCGCAGATTACAAATCAATGCCACAAGGCTCGCCCGAAGAAATGCAGGCCGTTACCAAGAGCTGGATGGACTGGATAGGTGGTATAGCTGCACAAGGCAAGCTGACCGCCGCAGGCGCGCCGCTTACATCGGCAGGCAAGGTGGTAAAACCCGGTAATGTGATCACGGATGGCCCTTATGCCGAGATCAAGGAGACAATAGGTGGCTATTCGATTGTTAAGGCTGCTTCCATAGAAGAGGCTGCTGAAATATCAAAGAGCTGTCCTATACTCTTTGCCGGTGGCAATGTGGAGGTTAGGGAGATAGCTGCGATGTAAGCAGTAGCTCACGATGTACATTATTCATTTCAATCTTAAAAACAGCAAAAAATGAAAGATTTTTTATTTGTGTACAGCGCAGACTATACAGTTCCGCCGCAGGGCACTCCCGAACAAATGCAGGCTATGATGAAGCTGTGGATGGATTGGCTGGGCAGCATAGGTGCGCAAGGCAAACTGAAAAGCCCCGGCCATCGCCTGGAGAACGGTGGTAAAGTAGTGAGGCCAAACAATGTGGTCACTGATGGCCCGTATGCAGATATCAAGGAATCCATAGGTGGTTACAGCATCGTCACCGTAGGCACTATCGAAGAAGCCGCAGAGATCGCTAAAGGTTGCCCCATATATGCTGTAGGTGGCAATGTGGAAGTAAGAGAAGTGGCTGCTATGTAATAACACAGCACATGCGATAATTCTAAAAAGCCTTTGTAATATTACAAGGGCTTTTTACTTTCTGCGTAATAGTATAAAGAGCACAAACGAAGTAGAATCGGTCTATGCAACAACCGGAACTTATACCGCACTTATTCCGCACAGAGTACACCAGGATAACGGCTGTACTCTCTAAGCTATTTGGGTTTGAGCATATAGAGATCGCCGAAGACATTGCCAGCGATACCTTCCTGCTGGCTTCGGAGACATGGGGCTTCAAAGGCTTGCCAGAGAACCCTGTGGCGTGGCTATATACCGTAGCCAAGAACAAGGCCCGCAATTATCTGAAGCACAATGCGGTCTTTAACCAGAAGGTGGCGCAGCATATAAAGCATACCACCACCGAAGCTGAAGAAATAGACATTGACCTCTCGCAAAAGAATATTGTAGACAGCCAGTTGCAGATGATGTTTGCCATATGCCATCCCGCTATACCTGCCGAGGCACAGATAGGGCTGGCGCTGCGGGTGCTGTGCGGCTTTGGTATAGATGAGATAGCCAGTGCATTTCTCACCAATAAAGAGACCATCAATAAACGCCTGCTGCGCGCTAAGGAGAAGCTGCGCGAAGAGAAGGTGAAGATCGAATTTCCGGGCGATGCGGAAATAGATAAGCGGCTGGAGACTGTGCTTACGGTGCTGTATCTCCTTTTCAATGAAGGGTACTACTCGCCGGGGCAGGATACCACGCTGCGCAAAGACCTGTGCCTGGAGGCTATGCGGCTGGCGCATATGCTCATTACCGCCAATGCGCTCGCTAATAAATCACAGGTATATGCACTGCTGGCGCTGATGAGCTTCCAGGCTTCCAGGTTTGAGGCTCGTATAGATAAGGATGGTGCCACAGTGCTTTACCACGACCAGGACACAGCCCTATGGGACAAGCAGCTCATCACGCAGGGCGAG
>CAIVKT010000740.1 GCA_903906615.1 uncultured Bacteroidota bacterium
CCGATCTCCCAAACGATAACATTACAATAGATGAATTGGTGACAGTTGCATACAAAGTCAGATGTTGTCTTCAGATACTAATCTATAACTATTCTAAGAAGGTTAACTCAGCTAACGGAAATGTATCCTATCGTTTACCTCATGATTATACAAAAAACTTGATCTACACATTTGACTATAATGAAAATGATGTTTGACACTATCCCATGTTGCCTGTAGTGTTGCAAAAAATGAGTTGTTGTGCGTAGTCTTCCTGACTACGTACTTGCCGGGACTCAGTCTCAGACTGGCGAATGGGCTAATCCTTCGGAGCAATGAACCGCACAATATCCCTGCTGGCATGTAATACACGCACTATCCTGATCCGATCACGCAATACGGTGTAAAATATAAGGTGGCTCACATAAGAAATGCTTCTTAGTCCACTGCGTATTTCATGGCGCATCCGCCCCAGCTTTGGCTGATCACATAATACCGCAAAAGTATCTTCAAATCCCAAGAGGTATTTTACAGCCTGCTCCATACCAAACTGCGTAGCAGTATAGTCGTATATATCACTAAGGTCGTTATCTGCCTCTTGCGACAATTCATACTCAAGCCTTGAACTTGCCATATTTAAGATCTTCCTGCCTTGGTTTTGGCATTCAGAATATCACCAATAGTGCGTTTGCTCGTAGGTCCATCCCAACCCTTTGCTATCTCCATACGCAGTTCATCCAGTACCTTATTTCTGTATAGCTCGTGCAGGCGTAGCGCATCGCGCACTACTTCAGATGCATTTTGAAAATCGCCGCTTTGCAATTGCCCGGCAATATAATTTTCCTGTTTTTCCGTGAAGCTGATATTCATACAATTCGCTTGTAGTACAAAGTTAACACCAATGTCCATATTTAGCAAATATGGACATATCATTTCCCAATTACCACGCTCCACTGGCGCGAGTCTGTAGCAGAGCCACTAGCACAGCCGACTCGTGTCTGCGCAATCTGGCCAGTTTGCAACTGGCGTAAACAATGCTAAAACCACTTTCCAAAATCCCACCATACTCATCACATATACCAGCCTACACCTCAATCTCTTGCGTCCGAAAAAAGTTCTATGACAGCACCGCCTGCGTCTATCATGGCGCGTATTCCGCGCTGTCATAGAAACCCGGTTTGCAGCAATCAATTTTCCATCCGATCTTTAGGTCATAAAAGGTCAAAAACATCCTCCTTGTGCTCTTAGTGCATTACTTAGTGTTCTTTGTGTTAAAGACTCAAAAAGCTGCACAATAGAGGAACGGCTGTAAACAAAAAACAGGATTATTTAACCAGGTGTAAACCTATTTCAGGACGATACAACAAATTCTGATTCTGACAGAAGTGCAATTACCGCGCAAAAGTGCGCAAGAATCTAGCAAAAACACCAACCCTCAAAAACCATAGATCATTGATTATCAACGAAAACACCCATGGTCAACCATGAAATAAAAAATCCCAATAAAAAGTGCGCAAAATGATGCGCAAGAAAGAATAACATCATGCTTCGGCGAGAAAGTATGCCTATTTCAGGACGATGTATCAGGAAATGAGGGGAAGCCCCTTTAGGGGTTTGGGGTGTTTCCCCCCTAAATGAATAAACCCCACTTCTGCCCCTGCCCCAAAGGCCTGGCTGATGCGCTCGGGGTGGGTGTCGGTGAGTATCACTTGCCCAAAGTCGGGGCCTTGTATGATACGCAGGAGGGCTTCCATGCGGTTCTGATCCAGCTTTTCAAAGATGTCATCGAGCAGTAGTATGGGCAGGTGGCCGAGTACCTTGCTGAGGTAGGCATACTGCGCCAGCTTCAGCGCAAAAAGAAAGCTTTTCTTCTGCCCCTGCGAGCCAAATTGTTTGAGGCCCATATCATTCAGGCGAAAGTCCCAGTCGTCTTTATGTATGCCGCGCAGGGTACGCTGGTAGCGCAGGTCGTGCTGCAGGTTTTGGGCCAGCCAGTCGGCAAGTGGCTTTTGCGCCAGGTCGCTGGTGTAGGTCACCTGCACCGGCTCGTGCCCGCCGGAGAGGCGGTGGTAAAAGTCGTTGAGCAGCGGCAGCAGGTCGGTAATGAAGCGGGTGCGCTGCTGGTATATGTAGGTGCCATCTGCTGCCAGTTGGGCATCATAGTATTCCAGTTCGGTATTGTTGGCAGCGGGTTTGTAGCCCTGTATCTTCAGCCACGCATTGCGTTGCAGCAGCACCCGCTGGTAACGGATCAGCTGCTCCAGGTAGGCCTTATCCACCTGGCCCAGTATGCTGTCTACCCATTTGCGGCGCAGCTCGCTGCCACCATTGATAAGCTCGGTATCGTCCGGCGCTATCATTACAGCAGAATAAATACCTATATGATCGGTGATCTTGTCGTATTCCACCTCATTCTTAAATATTTCTTTTTTACCTGCCTTCCATTTGGCGCTTATGGCCTCTTCCCTGCCCTGCCGCAGAAACTGGCCGGTAATGCGAAAGCCATCGGTACCGCTCTGCGCGCTGTGCTGCTGGTAGGCGCTAAAGTAGCTCTTGGTGTAGCACAGGTAGTACACAGCATCCAGCAGGTTGGTCTTGCCGCTGCCGTTAGGCCCTGTAATGCAGGTTACGGGCGCGCCAAGGGCGAAGACCGAGGAGGTATAATTGCGGTATTGGAGCAAGCTTATTTTATTAATCCGTATCAAAGCAGCGATGTAAACAAAAGTTTTTATAAATTCGCACAAATTTACGTAATAGTGCAAACTCCGTTTGGCAAAGAAACATATTTGTATTGGTATGAGATCATGCTTCTTCTTCGCAAATTTGAAGAAAAAGCCGGTCAGTTGTATGGTATGCAAAAAATACGCGGCTTCTGCCACCTGTACATAGGACAGGAAGCAATAGCCGCCGGCGCCATGACCGCCATGAGGGATGATGACAACATGATCACCGCATACCGCGACCACGCCCTGGCTATAGCCAAAGGCATAAGCGCAAAAGAGTGTATGGCCGAGCTGTATGGCAAAGCCACAGGCTGCACCAAGGGCAAGGGGGGCAGTATGCACTTCTTCTCTAAAGAAAAAAGGTTCTTTGGCGGCCACGGTATAGTGGGCGGCCAGATAGGCCTGGGTGCGGGCATCGCATTTGCGGAGCAGTACCAGGGTACCGACAGGGCCACCATATGTATGTTTGGCGATGGCGCTGCAAGGCAGGGCCTGCTGCACGAGGCATTTAACATGGCCGTGCTGTGGCAGTTGCCCGTGGTATTCATCTGCGAGAACAACTACTACGCAATGGGCACCTCGGTGGAGCGTACCTCAAAGGTACTCGACATCTACCGCCTGGCCGATGCCTATGATATGCCCGGCGACAGCGTTGATGGCATGAGCTGCGAAGAAGTACATAAAGGTATAGAACGTGCTGTGCGCCGCGCGCGCGAAGGTGGCGGCCCTACCTTCCTGGAGATAAAGACCTACAGGTACCGCGGCCACTCTATGAGCGACCCGGCCAAGTACCGCACCAAGGAAGAGGTGGAGGAATTTAAAGAGAAGGACCCCATCAACCAGGTTCTGAAGACCATCATGGATAACCAATGGGCTACGCAGGAACAGATAGACCAGATCAATGAAAAGGTGAAGGAAGAGGTAGAAGAAGCAGTGAAGTTTGCAGAAGAAAGCCCCTTCCCGAATGATGATGAGCTGCTGAAAGATGTGTACGCAGACAAGGATTATCCGTTCATTGTGGATTAAAAACCCCAAACCCCTAAAGGGGCTTCCCATTGGGAGGCATTGGGATTAAAGAAAAAGTAAAAAGTAAAAAATAAAAAAATAATGGCCCTGCTCTCTTTGGAGAAGCCCCTTTAGGGGTTTGGGGTTTAATCTCTTAAACAATTAAAAACAATTGCCCCTCTCTTTAGAGAAGCCCCTTTAGGGGTTTGGGGTTAAAACTCAAAAAATGGCAAATTCAGCAAGAACCCAACCCGGCGCAGGAAGAACAACTACATCGTATGACGATCCTAACCCACTTGATGGCGTTACGGTATTTTACGAAAAGAACAAGAAGCCTATCAACAATGCTGTTATCATAGTATTGGTAGTGGTACTGGGCTACCTGGGCTATACCAAATTGTACAAAGGCCCGGCAGAGGAAAAAGCAGCAACAGCGCTGTCGTTCCCACAGCTTTATTTTGAGGCAGACTCGCTGAACATGGCGCTGAACGGAGATGGTAAGAACCCCGGCTTTGTGAAGATCGCTAAGAAGTATGACGGTACGGCATCGGGCAACCTGGCGCTTTATTATGAAGGCCTGTGCTACCTGAAAATGGGCAACTTCAAAGACGCTATAACCGCGCTGAAAGGCTTTAACGGAAAGGGCACCATTATAGAGAACGTGGCGAACGGCGCACTGGGCGAGGCATACATGGAAAGCGGCGACACCCCGAACGCCATAGCCAGCTTCAAAAAAGCATCGTCTGATAAGAATGACGCGGTAGCAACGCCTATGTACCTGTACCAACTGGGCCTGGCTTATGAAATAGCCAATAACAATGCCGAAGCCATAACCGCCTTCAAGCGTATACGCGATGAATACCCCCGCAGTATGCAGGCCCACGAAATGGACAAGGAACTGGCCCGCCTGGGTGATGTGAACTAAGAAAAGACCAAAAGATAACTCCAATATATTCCGATCCCCTTTTTACCTTTACCGGCGAAAAGGGGATCATCAATTATGGCACAACTACAACACGGCAACAGCCTCACAGATACGCACTTACTGGAGCATTTGAAACAGGCCAAGGTGGCCATAGTACATACCGAATGGAATGATAAAATAGTGCGCGAGCTGAAGAATGGAGCCGAAAGCATGATCCATAAATTTGGTGGCGACATCATTGACAATGTACCCGTGCCC
>CAIVKT010000741.1 GCA_903906615.1 uncultured Bacteroidota bacterium
ACCCACCGGCGCCGAAGAAATTCTCATGTACGGCAAAGCCGGCTTACTCATTCCCCCCGGCGATGTACCCGCACTCTGCGAAGCCATACACCATCTCGCCCACAACGCAGAGCAGCAAAAAGTCTTCAAAGAAAACGCGCAGGAAATAATCCAGCGTTTCGACATCTCCTACATGGTCCAGGAATTTGAGAACCTTGTTATCGGTAGTTAGAAAGTAGCGCTTACAGCATTATTTGTTCAGGGTCATTATCCAGGAATCGCTCTGCAGCCACCAGCTTATCATGCAGCACTTCGTCTTTCGGCATATAAGTTACCTCTTTGCGCAGTGTGCTCCATATTTTTTCTATCGGCGCCGATGAGGTATGCGGCCTTCGCAGGTCCAGTGCCTGTGCCGCAGTCAATAACTCTATGGCCAGCACACGTTGCACATTCTGCACCACTTTGCGCAACTTGGTCACTGCGTTGGCGCCCATGCTCACATGGTCTTCCTGCCCGTTGCTGCTCACTATACTGTCCACGGATGCAGGCGTGCAATATTGTTTGTTCTGGCTCACTATAGATGCGGCTGTATATTGCGCGATCATAAATCCGCTGTTCGTTCCCGCATCGGGTGCCAGGAATGGGGGCAATCCTCGCTGCCCGCTTACCAGCAGGTACGTTCTCCGTTCTGATATATTCGCTATCTCCGCAAGGGCTATCGCCATAAAATCTGCATGAAGCGCCAGTGGTTGCCCGTGAAAGTTGCCGCCACTCATTATCGCGTCCTCATCATGAAACACGATCGGGTTATCCGTCACCGAATTGATCTCGCACTCCACCACATCTGTCACCGTATCGGCCACATCTTTCGTTGCGCCATGCACCTGTGGCATACATCTAAAGGAGTAAGGGTCTTGCACCTGTTCCTTATACAAGCTTTGTATTTCGCTGCCCTGTAATAATTTTAATATCCGCGCGGCAGTATCTTTTTGTCCTTTATGCGGCCGCACCCTGTGTATCGGGTGCTGAAAAGGTTCGTCCTTCGCCATATACGCATCTGCCGACATAGCGCCGATCACATCCGCCCAAACCAGCAATCTATTTATTTGTATCAGCGACCACGTAAGGTACGAGCTCATGAACTGTGTGCCGTTCAGCAGCGCCAGTCCTTCTTTTGCCGCCAGCTCCATCGGTTGCAATCCCGCTTTTTGCAGTGCTTCGGCAGCAGGCATTTTTGTGTTGTTATAATACACCTTACCCTTCCCAAGCAGCGGCAGCGACAAATGCGCCAGCGGCGCCAGGTCGCCACTTGCTCCCAGCGAGCCCAGCTCATATACCACCGGGATGATGTTTTGGTTATACATATCAGCCAGGCGCTGCACTATTGCAGTACGCACCCCGCTATAGCCCCTGCTCAGTCCGTGTATTTTCAGCAGCAGCATCAGCTTTACTATTTCGGTGGGCACTTCATCACCCATGCCGCAGGCGTGCGAGCATACCAGGTTTTCCTGCAGCAGGCTCAGCTCATGGTCTTGTATCCGCACATTGCACAACGATCCGAAACCGGTATTGATGCCATAATACGTTTTCCCGTTCTTCAGTATGTTGTCGAGGTAAGCCCTGTTGTGCGCTACCCTGCCGGTAGCCGCTTCAGATAATACAATGCTATCGTTATTCCATTTGCTCAATAGCTCAATGGATATATGTTCAGGTAATTGCATGATGTGTGTGGTTGTAATTATTCAGCGTGGCCGGCAGATCATTGGCCGGATGTGGCCTTGTCTTTCCTGATCATGGCCACCAGGTCGCCCTCCAGGTTGTTTTGCACAGACTCCGTGATCCTGCCTACTTCTTTATTATCGCGCAGCAGTATGATGGTAGGCACCAGTGTTATGTCATATGTTTTATACTCACCGCCTTTCG
>CAIVKT010000742.1 GCA_903906615.1 uncultured Bacteroidota bacterium
GGCACCATGTCTATTAATACATAGCCCCCCCGTTATTTGATACATGCTTTCTTGATTAGGGGCATTTTGCGCCTATTTCACCTTTATGTTTCTTTTAACACTCTGTGGGTACGCTTTTTACATGTATAGGTCGTTGAAGAGTATTTAACACTAAAACGAAAGATCATGAAAAAGATAATCATAGCACTGTTATTCGCCGGAACCGGCCAGATCGCAGTAGCACAGGAAAGCCAGGTATGCAGGGTCTCATCGAATAAAAAAGCAACATCCTGCTATAAAACCAAGTACGCAGAGAACTTTAAGATCTGCCAGACCAACAGCGGCTACGTTGTATGCGGCGAAACCCCTACCTACAAAAACTCCACCCGTGGCGGCTATATATCTGCCAATGGCCAGGTAGAGGATATGAACGAATATAACGAACGCTACGTACTTAAATCACGCACTGCACCCGATAACCAACAGGTAGCAGATGTACCCGGCGCGGTAGCGCTTCTGTCTCCTGAAGCAGGCTCACAATCATACCCATCCAGTTATGTAGCGGACCTGGACAAGAGCGCAGACTTTGGCGCATCAACCACTGGTTCTTATGCAGGTTACAAACCCGGCAGCGCATGTTATACCGGCGACAATGTAGCCGAAAATAATAAAGCTCCCTACAAAGGTTGCCCCAGCCCACAAGATGATGGGCCTGCAAAGAACAACTACCGTAATATAAACGTAAGCAACCCCGTTAACCTTCCCCCACTTGCGGGCAGGCCGGAATAAAAACAGTTCTTTTGTTTTTAGAAAGCAAAGAGGGATGGCAAATGCCATCCCTCTTTTAGAATGTTTATATGGTGCGATCTACGCCTTCGCACCTTCTTCTCCTAACACCCACTTGCTTTCGTTGCAGTGAGTTACGGTCACTTCCAGGTTGTAGCGCGTTTTCAGGTATATGGCCAGTTGGTTGGCGGCATATACCGATCGGTGTTGCCCGCCGGTGCAGCCAAACGATACACTCAACTGATCAAAGCCACGGGCTATGTAATCTTCTACGTTTATAGATACGAGTGCATATACATAGTTGAGGAAGTCGGGCATACGTGTTTCCCGCTCCAGGAACTGGCGCACCATTTCGTCATTACCGGTAAGGTACTTATAAGCTGCATACCTGCCGGGGTTCAGAATGCCCCTGCAATCGAATACAAACCCGCCACCATGAGGGCCTTTCACTTTGGGTATACCTGCTTTGTAAGAGAAGCTGTTTACCTGTACCACCAGTTTGGGCTGCACATCATGGCTGGCTGTAGAGTAGCGCTCCTGCATTTCAGGCGACGATAATTTCTCCAGCAGCGAGCGCAGTTCGGGGTAAGCAGGTGTTTGCGGATGGTCAGATAAAAATGTATCGAGGTTCTTCAGCGCCGGGCCTATGCTGGTGATGAAGTGCGCCTTGTGCTGCAGCAGGCCACGGAAGCCATAAGCGCCCAGCACCTGCAACAATCTTACCAGTACGAACTGCACATAACCACGCCTGAAGTAGATCTCGTCCATACGGGGCACATGCAGGTCGTTGAGGCTGCTGATATAGCCGTTCAGCAGGTCTTCCTTCCACTGGCCGGGCAGTTGCGCCCTGGCCTGCCATAAGAGGGATGCAATATCGTACTGTGGCGGGCCTTGCATACTGCCCTGGAAGTCTATAAAGAATATCTTACCCTCATGCACCATGATGTTGCGGCTTTGGAAGTCGCGGTACATGAGTGTTTGCGGCTGCACACGGCCCAGGTCCTTGCTCAGCAGTTCCATCTCGCTGATGAGCAGGGAGCGATCGTAAGGTATGCCCTGTAGGTCGGCGAAGTAATATTTAAAATACAGCAGATCAGACATGATCGCCTTTTCGTCAAATTGCTTCGATACAAAGCATTGCTTGTAGTCGGCCTCCCTGCCTGCCACCCATTGCAGCTTGGCCAGTTGCGCCAGCGCTTTATGGTACAGCTTGCGTACAGGCTCGGTATAGCCGTCCTTGGTTACGAGATCGAATAATGACGTGCGGCCCAGGTCCTGTTGCAGGTAGGCGCGGCGGTCTTTGCTGATCTTGTATACCTCCGGCACATTGATCTCGTGCCTGCGAAAAAGCTCGGTGAAGTAGAAGTAAGTGTTGTTCTCCGCCACATTGGTATTGTAGGTGGCTATGGCCGTGGTCTTGCCGCTCACTATGCGGTAATACCTCCTGTCTGACCCCGATACGGCAAGCGCCTCAATGGTGTCCGGTTTTTTTTCAAAATGCTCTTCAAACAGTTTTTCTAAAATGCCTGCTATCTGTGCTACTGTTTTATTAGGTGTTATCATGCTTTCAGGGGATGTTCAAATAAAAATACTTTTCTCTCCGCGATCAGGAAGTTGTTCCATTCTTTGGTGTCTATCTGCGTACCTACTACACCGCAGGTGGGCATATTATCTACACTGAACGGTGGCGCCAGGTGATTTACAAATTCGGTGATGCCTGGGTTGTGTGCTACGATCATCAGCGTTCTTACCCGGTCACTTGTTTCATAGATCACTTCTTCGATCACGGAAGGGATGCAATGATACAATTTTTCCTCCCATTTGATGGCTTCTTCATCGTACCCAAGGGCGGCGGCCAGTTTTTTAGCTGTCTGACGGGTCCTTTTTGCTGTGCTCGATATGATCAGATCAGGCATTATGCCCATTTTCTTCAACTTCGCGCCCATTTCCGGGGCATCTTTGTTGCCACGGTCGTTGAGCGGGCGGTCAAAATCGCTTTGTAAAGGGTTGGCCCAGCTGCTTTTGGCGTGCCGTACCATGATTAATGTTCGCTGCATAACTTTTATGATCCCCCGGGGGAAAGGTGTAAAATTATCGCAGTGGCGGCACATTGCGCAAAAAAATAGCCTGCCGGCCATTATTATTTCAAAAATGACCATTTATAGCTATTTTTCTGCTATTTTGTCATACAAATGGGTGCGGCATACCATTTGCATGTATGTACATATAATTAACAGGAACAACAATGTCAAAGACAATATTTCATGCAGCAGATAAAAGGGGCCATGCCGATCATGGATGGCTCAATGCACACCATTCATTCAGTTTCGCCAACTGGTACGACCCCAATAAGGTACACTTTGGCGCATTGCGTGTGCTCAATGATGATATAGTGGCCGGAGGCGAAGGCTTTGGCCGTCACCCGCACGATAATATGGAGATCATCACCATAGTACTGGATGGCAAGCTGGAGCATAAAGACAGCATGGGCCATACGCAGCAGATACTGCCCAACGAAGTACAGGTAATGAGCGCAGGCACCGGTGTAACGCACAGCGAGTACAACCCTGACCCAAAGGAGGCGGCCAACCTGTTGCAAACATGGATCTTCCCCGACAAAAAAAATGTGCAGCCCCGCTACGATCAAAAAATGTTCGATCCGCAGGAGCGCATCAATAAATTGCAGGCGCTGGTATCATCCATAGATAATGTGGATGAAGGACTGAAGATACACCAGGATGCGCACATATACCGCACCACCCTGGAAGCCGGCAAAAGTGTAGCGCACCAACTGCATAGCAGCCAGCATGGCGCATACATCTTTGTAATAGATGGCAGCGTAACCATTGGCGACCAGCAACTCGGCAAGCGCGATGCCCTCGGTATCAGCGAAACAGCAGGCTTTGAAATGACCGCAAATGCAACCAGCGATGTATTGGTATTTGAGGTGCCTATGCTGGTGTAAGGAAACAATTTGTTGTCAAATTATTTTGTCATCAACATGAACAAGTAGGTGTCATGGTGAGCCTCGTCGAACCATGGCATCGTTGAGTGCTGTGGATTATTGAGTTTAAATATTGCGGTATACTTATTATTTCCAGTAACGGAATCATGGTTCGACGAGGCTCACCATGACATCTATCTAATGCGGAATTCGCATTGAAAACATGCTGATCATTTAAAATTGCTGCCACAGAATCCCTATATTTATACATAAATAAAACCCATGACCAAGCACTATACCAAAGATGATATAACCGTAGTGTGGAAGCCCGAACTTTGCCGGCACAGCGCCATCTGCTTTCATGGCCTCGCGGAGGTTTTTGATCCCCGCCGGTCGCCATGGATAGATATGGATGGCGCAGAGATAGAACGTATAAAAGAACAGGTGGCCCGATGCCCCTCAGGCGCATTAAGCTACATTCAAAAAGAAACACAGGCGTGAGCGAACAGGAACAAATAGAATGGCTTAGAGAAAGGCTCACACATCCATTGCCGGGCCGCGCTGCGCAGGAGCGTATGATGGGTCGGGTAGTATCTATGCCAATAAAGATACCCGACAATGCACGCCCCAGCGCTGTGCTGTGCCTGCTCTTCCCGATGCATGATGAGCTGCATGTGCTGCTGATGAAACGCCGTGAAGACACATCGGCCCACAGCGGACAGGTGAGTTTCCCAGGCGGCAGCTATGAGGCCACCGATGCCGATATGCGCGCTACGGCCCTGCGCGAGGCGCAGGAGGAAGTAGGCATAGCCTCTGCCGATGTGGATATACTGGGCGCACTCACACCTCTGTATATACCTGTGAGCAACTTCAACGTATATCCCTTTGTAGGCTACACAAAACAGCGGCCTGTATACAGCCTCAGCCATAGCGAGGTATCTTACACCATAGAAGTACCCCTGGGCGAATTGCTTCATACAGAAAGAAAAACAGTTACCGAAGTAGTTTCGCCCGCGCAGCCCGATGTGAAAAGAAAAGTGAATGCCTACCAGCTCAAAGACGGCACCATCATATGGGGCGCCACAGCAATGATCATCAGCGAACTCGAGGTGATATTGGAGGAGAGAAAATAATTGAATATTCCGCCTCTCTAATCGCTGCTCATTTTTATAGATAATCTACAAAAAAATCCCGCGCAGGTGAGCCTGCACGGGATAGTATTTTAAGCTGCTTTGGCTTATGCCCTCAGTGTGAGGTGCGAAAAGTTGGGCGCTTCCGTATTCCTTATTGAATTGTAGGTAGGTATGATGTAGCGCGCGCTGTAGTCGTTATCAGAGATGAACTTAACAACGTACTCTACCGCGAAAGCAGGGTCATTCTTTTTGCCTACCAGCAGGTATTCGAGATAGAACAGGCTGATGCCGGAATCAAAAGAACCACCGTTGTCTTTACCGATCCATTTTTCGGCGAAGGCAACAATATCGTCTTTATTATCGGCAAGCCTTTCGTGGAGCTGCTTCAGGGTGTATACCTTGAGGAAGCGGAGGCGCTCCACATCTCCTTCGATATCTATTTCAAAGTTGATCTTTGCGCCTGCACGTTCTGCGATCTGCATATCTACTTCTTTCAGCAACTTGCTGTTGAGTACATATTCGCGCAGGCTCATGTCGGTCATTGGGGCATTCTCATCGAGCTGTATGGTCTTCGTGTTTTTGTTGGGTATATCGTCGTAGAATGCCGGTACTTTATCAGCAACCTGCTCACGCACAGTTTGTGCCGCATCTTCCATCATCCCGTTGCTGTTCACATTGAGGTTGCTGACAGGCGTTGACGGCAAA
The DNA here is from genome assembly GCA_903906615.1 of uncultured Bacteroidota bacterium. Classification (GTDB taxonomy): domain Bacteria; phylum Bacteroidota; class Bacteroidia; order Chitinophagales; family Chitinophagaceae; genus Nemorincola. Next base: position 5,548 of record CAIVKT010000742.1, read on the forward strand.
GGAATAGAAGCCATAACAGGCGCTACCACTTCTTCGGCAACTGTATGCGGTAGTTCAGGTATTGCAGGAGGAACGATGGCCTGCATCACAGGGGCCACATATGCTTCAGCAACTGTGGGTACTTCTTTCTTCACATTGTTGATGCTATCAGCAAGGGCTTTCAGATCATCTGCACCCTGGCCTGCGATAACACTTTTAGCAGCTTCGGCCACAGGCGCTGCCTGCGGATAAGCTGCGGCGATATCCTGTACTTTTTCCTGCACCTGCTCCGCTACAGCAGCCACAGGCGCGGCCGTAAATACAGACTCGATCTTTTCTACTATAGGTTGTGCTGCAACAGGTATATCGAATACAGGAGGTACGGCGACAGGCTGCGAAGCAGCAACAACAGGTATCTCGAACACAGGCGCTGTAACTACAGGCTCAGGTATAGCTACCGGAGGCTGGTAGGCCACAACAGGTATTTCTATTGGCGGCGGTGTCGCTGCCTCTGGGGCTGCGGCTACCGGCGCTTCCATAACAGGAGCAGGCGGTGCCACTACCGGAACTTCAACAACGGGAGCTACATAAACAGGAGCAGGCGGTGCCACTACCGGAGCCTCAACAACAGGGGCTACGTAAACAGGCGCTGGCGGCGCATATACAGGTTGTGGTGCAGGCGCTGCTATGGGTTGTTCTGCAACTACAGGCGCAACAGGCTGTGGCTCCTTAGCTACTGTCTGCAGGTGCTCTGCAAAAGTATTGGCATTGGCAGCCACATTATTTTCGGCCTGATGGGCCACACGTTTTTTAGCATGTTCTGTCCTTACCCGCAGGAATTCGATATCTGCCATTTCCAGCAGTGCGCCTACGCGGTAGAAATCTCTCTTGGCTTCGTCTGCCACAACAGCGGTATCGTAGCCCAGCTCTTTTTCTATCCCGGACCATGCGTCTTGCAGCATTGAAGATATCTGTATCTCGAATTTTTTATCGCCCAGCCTTTTGTATTCAGTAAGCTCGCGGCGATTGGCTTTAAGGCCCGCTGAATAATTGATATGCTTGTAAGAGAACGTTTCTACACGAATGTCTTTCTTGCTGATGGAGCGCTCCTGCTGCACATCCAGCTCCGACTCCAATATGTGCGATATTTTAGCTACGGTATCTTCGAAATAAGTGATGATCCTGATCACAGGAACATACTGCTCATCAGACGGGTTATCGGTACGGTGATCTACCATTGACTCAATGCGGTAATACGGAATATCGTTTTGTACAACGATCTCCCTTACCAGGTCTTCGATCTTTATGGTAAACGTACTGAAACGTTCTATTGCCGATTGGTGACTTCTAAAATGCATAATCCTTGGTCATTAGTCTAAAACAATACGATTTTTTTCTTAATAATCTCTGTTTCAAAATCCAGTTAACATCTGATTAGGAAAAGTTTAACCGTGCGTTAGGAAAGCAGGATGGGCTTATACTGCGTGTGTATTTTCTTCTTTATCGCTTTTTGTATCGCGTTGTTTCCAGAGGTCTTTCCACTGGCCGGGGGTGAGTGCATCGGCTACATCGAAGTTACCGATCTTGGTGCGGCGCAACTCCTGCAAATAAGCGCCGCAGCCGAGGATCTGCCCTATATCCTGGGCGAGCGAACGGATATAGGTGCCCGTGCTGCACACCACCCTGAAATGCACCTCGGGCAGGTTGATGGCTGTGATCTCGAATTCGCTGACGATGACAGGGCGCGGCTGCAGCACCACATTCACGCCTGCGCGGGCAAGGTCGTAAGAGCGCTTGCCATCTCTCTTTATGGCAGAATGTATGGGTGGCACCTGCATAATGTCGCCGGTAAGTTGTAGCGCGGCAGCATATACCTGCTCATGGGTTACCTGCTCAAAAGGCATGGGGTTTTCGGGGTCGCTCTCTTTGTCGTAAGTGGCAGTGGTGGCGCCCAGGTGAAAGATGCCCGTATACTCTTTGGGTAGCTGCTGAAAGCCGGAAATCTGCTTGGTCATGGCACCGGAGCAACAGATGAGCAGGCCCGTAGCCAGCGGATCGAGCGTGCCGCAATGGCCTATCTTCGCTTTGAGGGATATTTTAATGTGGTTTACGGCATCAAAAGATGTCCATTTATAGGGCTTGTCCACAAGTATCACCCCACCTTTCTTCAACTCGGCGGGCATTGGCCTTTTTTCCATTAGTGCAAAGGTAAACTGATACGGGCAAATAAAGGCAGCGCAATTTAACACGCCGTGGCACACTTTTTCCTATACCATAGTCAGAAAGAACAATTGGTAACCTCTAAAAACAAAACACATGAAAACGACCATATTAGTTTCGCTGCTGTGCCTGGGCTCCCTTTGCAGCTTCGCACAATTCCAATACACTACCAAAGACCATCCAATACTCAAGGAGAACGTGCGGATACCCGTAACGCCTGCATTCGACGGGCCCTATACGGTAGTGAGTGATACGCCCTGCTATATGTACATCAGGCACGGCCTGTATGTGCTGGACTGCCCCGGTATCTACTTCCCGCCGGAAAAGACAGCTGACGAGGATAATATAGCTGCATATGTGCCTGCTACAGGCGAGATAACCGTACAAGGCGAAAAGACCTATAGCGGCTACTATCCCGGCCAGACTGCCCTGCGCAGAGACCCGGATATGCCTGCCAATGCAGTGCCTGCATGGCCCTCTACCCCTTATATCCCTTTATACGACCCGCCATGCTATCGTTATGTAGATAAACATGGCCTGTCTGTAATGGAGTGTCATGGATTGCAGTTTCCCCCGGAAGATAAAAAGTAAGATACTACCTATCAAATAGTAAAAGCACCTCGGTTGGGGTGCTTTTTTTATACCCGATAGGGTATGAGTATGTATTATACTGATAATTTTATACCCTAATAAAAAGCCGGATAGCAGTACCCGACGTACAGGCCAAGCTATCATTAGATATTGAACGCTCCGGCAAAGAAGAAAAACATCTTCCCCGTTTTACCATAGTGGGGTTGTGGGGCAGCTATATCTAAAACTACCTACTGATCATTTTCAATTTTTGCCGGTGGTGGAAGACCTGACCATGCACCTGGCAAGCATAGCAGGCATACAGACAGTCCCACATTCGCTGATACTGTTGAAAAGCGGCAACCTTGCCTACATCACCAAACGAATAGACTGGGCAAAAAATAATAAGCTGCATATGGAAGATATGTGCCAGATCACAGAGCGGATGACAGAAGATAAATACAAAGGCTCTTATGAGCAGGTAGCAAAAGCGATCTTCAAATATGCTGCCAATCCGGGGCTGGACATCATTAATTTTTATGAGCAGGTAGTCTGTTCCTTCCTTACAGGCAATGCATATATGCACTTAAAGAATTTCTCTTTATTAAAGAACAACACAACAGGATATGAGCTGGCCCCGGCTTATGATATGGTAGCCACCAGGTTGCTGACGAAAGAGGAGGATGAAGACCTGGCGCTGACGCTCAATGGCAAAAAAAGAAAGCTGAACCGGAAAGATTTTGACCAGGCAATGTCCTCCGCATTATTAAGTGATGAAAAGAGCATTCAAAGGCTTTACCTGAAATTTGCGAAAGCAATACCAAAGTGGCTGGCATTTATTGAGAACAGATCTATACCTGCTGATATGAAAGAAGACTATCGCCAATTGATCATAGAAAGAGCAAAAAGATTACAGATAACCGTATGATCTTTGAAAAAGGCAAAGGAATGCCTGCCTATGAAGTTTTTACCCCGCACCCCCTTACCTTTGCAGTATGTCTTTTTTTAAGTCGGTGCGGCCATTTATAGTGGCAGGGCCATGCAGTGCGGAAACGAGGGAACAGGTGCTGGCTACGGCAGCTGAGCTGGCCCCTATGGGCATCCAATTGTTCAGGGCGGGGGTGTGGAAGCCACGCACCAGGCCGGGCTCTTTTGAGGGCGCTGGCGTGGAGGCGCTGGCATGGCTGAAGGAAGTAAAAGAAACATACCACCTGCCAGTAACGGTAGAAGTGGCCGAGCCTGCCCATATTGAGCAGGCGCTGGCGCATGGTATAGATGTACTGTGGGTGGGTGCCCGCACCACGGTAAACCCCTTCCAGGTGCAGCGGCTCGCCGATGCGTTGCGTGGCGTACCTATAAAGGTGATGGTGAAGAACCCCGTAAGCCCCGATACCGACCTGTGGCAGGGCGCTATAGAGCGTTTTGAGCAGGCCGGCGTGCAAGAGGTGGCTGCCATACACCGTGGTTTTGCAGGCTACGGATCGGCAACGGGATACCGCAACCAGCCCAACTGGCCCATACCCATAGAACTGAAAAGGCGCAAACCGGAACTGAGCATCATCTGCGACCCGAGCCATATTACCGGCAAGCGCGACCGAGTGGCAGAAATGGCACAAAAAGCCATGGATATGCAC
>CAIVKT010000743.1 GCA_903906615.1 uncultured Bacteroidota bacterium
CCGCCTTGGCGCTGTCTATGCTGTACTTCTGCGCCAGGAGTTGAATGTTGTTTTTGATGAACATTTCCTCCGCCTCATGCACCGTAAGCCTCAGCGTGTCCTGGGTCACTTGCGCCCCGGAACGATAAGACACGACAGTCAATAAAAGAATAAAAAAATACTTCGTACGCATAATGGTCTTAGATTGCGGACAAAGATAATTTAATGGTAGGGCAACGGCATTAAAACGACATTAGAAACGGGTTAGAATCAGCCTTTTTGTGTAAAATTTATGTTAAATACGGTCCCTATTCCGGCCTCCGATTGCGCGCCAATACTGCCTCCCAGCAGATCAATGACTTTTTTTGCAATATAAAGCCCGATACCATGCCCCTCGTATGTTGCGGCATTGCTGCTCCGGTAAAAAGGCTCGAAGATATTGGGCAGGCTACCTGGCTCTATACCAATACCCTTATCGGCTATGCTAATGTTGATCGCTGCATCGCTAAACTGCAGGCTACAGACAACGGGTTGCCCTGATGAGAACTTCAGTCCGTTTTGTATAATGTTTGTCAGCGCCAGTAGCAACAAAGTTTTATTTGTTTTTATATACAGCCGGTTCTCGTCCTCGGGTAGACCGGCCATTTGCACTTGCACCTGCCCTTCCGCGTACATTTCCTGTACCTCCCACAGCAGTTCATCCAACCGGACCGGCTCTGTTTGCTGCCGGGCCACATCATTCTCAGCAGTAGCCAGCATCAGGAAGTTGATCACTATATCATGCAGCCGATCGGCTTCCACCAGCACCGACTGAAACGTTTTATTATACTCTGCCGGCGTGCGTTCCTTGCTCATGGCCACTTCTATCTCGCCTACAATATTGGTTATGGGTGTCTTCAGTTCATGCGACACATTGGCCACAAACATTTTTTGCAGGTCGAAGGATTTTTCTATACGCTCCAGTAGGCCGTTGAAGTTGGCTGCCAGTATGCCCAGCTCATCTTTTTCATTCTCCGTTTGCACCCGCAGGTGCAGGTCGGTGGCCGATATTTTCTGCACCTGTTCATTCACTTTTTGTATGGGCTGCAGGGCATTCTGCGCCAGCCACCTGCCGGCTACAAACTGCACCAGCAATTGCACCGCAAAAAGCACGCCCATTATCTGCAACAGGTTCTTCTTGCGCTGCTGCCCGTAAACATCTACCGCAGAAGCAAGTATTACAAAAGTACCCTGGTTATCATCATAGCTGATGCCTACTATCTGCTTGCCATTCTCCTCGTAGGCCAGGTACTTTTTTTGCCGCACTTCGTTGATCACCTGCTTGCTCCAGTTCTGGTTATTTTCTTTTACAAAGGTCAGCTCATCGGTGCTGTCATATACCCGTATCACCTCTGCCGGCAGGGTATTCACAAATCTTTCCTTGATCTTGTTCAGCGAGGCCGGGGATATTTCATCAGCCTCCAGGTACAGTTGCGCCGTTACCTCTGTTCGCTCGTGCAGGGCCTTATAAAAATCATTTTTTGTGAAGTTGGAGAACAGCAGGTAAATAAACCCCATGATGATCAGCATCAGCAGCGAGCTGGTGAGCGTGAAGTACAAAGACAGCTTACTCCTGATCTGCATAGCTTATTGTTCTTTCATGATGTAGCCCATGCCCACCACGGTATGTATGAGCTTTGACGAAAAGCCTTTTTCTATCTTATTGCGCAGGTAATTGATATACACATCGATCACATTGCTGCTGCTGTCAAAATCCTGCCCCCATACGTGGTTGCCTATCTCATCGCGGGATAGTATGCGGTTGCTGTTTTGCAGCAGCATCTCCAGCAGGGCATATTCTTTTGCGGTGAGTATGATCTCGCGGCTGTCGCGTTGCGCATACTTGCGGGTGCGGTCCAGTTCCAGGTCGGCTATGTGTAGCATATTATTGCCGGTCAGGTTGTGCTGCTGTCTGCGGGTAAGCGCCTGTATGCGGGCTATCAACTCTTTGAAATGAAAAGGCTTTAATAGATAGTCGTCTGCCCCTGCCTGTAGCCCCTGCACCTTATCTTCCAGTGTGCCCAGCGCAGAAAGCATTAGAACGGGCGTATTGATGCCTTCCTGCCGCACCCGCTTGCACACCTCCAGCCCGTTGATCACAGGCAGCATCACATCCAGGATGATCACATCAAAAGTACCCTGCATAGCCATGCGCAGGCCCTGCTGCCCATCGGCGGCAAGGGTCAGCTCGTAGCCATGTTCATTCAGGCCTTTTTCAATGAAGGCGGCTATTTTAGCTTCGTCCTCCACCAATAGTATCTTCATATACAGTTATGCTTTATCTGGTTGCGTTGCATTCTCCTGCAAAATAGTGAAGAATGGGGGATAAGTAAGCAATATGAAGGGTACTGGTAGCGTATTATCGCTATCCGCGCAAAAAATTTATCTTTGCCACATGCAACTACTTGACGGAGTACTCGTATCAGCTCATATAAAGGAGCAAATAAAACAGGAAGTAAAGGAATGGCAGGCAGCCGGTGGCAAGCAGCCACACCTGGCAGCCATACTTGTAGGCCACAACCCTGCCAGCGAAGCCTATGTAGCCTCTAAGGTGAAACACTGCGACG
>CAIVKT010000744.1 GCA_903906615.1 uncultured Bacteroidota bacterium
GCGCAGTTAATTTCCAAAACTTCATTCGTAGATATTTGTGTATAAAAATACAAAAAAATAATTGATCAGTACCTAAATCATCCTATTTTTTCATTCCCGATGTTTTAAACAGGAAATTGATCAGTCAAAAGCGTTCCATCCCTGGGCTGTGAGCTTGTGTTTAGCGCCTCCCTTGGTTATTATATGTACACCTTCTTCTTTCTTAGTAATATACCCTATAATACTTATATCATTATTGCGGGCCATTTTTTCATACTCTTCCTGCTTTATGGTAAAGAGCAATTCATAATCCTCGCCACCACTTAATGCACATGCCGCCGAGCCGAGGTTGAATTCCATTGCCATAGCACGGGCGTCATCGTGTATCGGTATCTTATCTTCGTACAGCACACAGCCTACTTCGCTCTTACTGCATATATGCAGCAACTCAGAACTGAGGCCATCGCTCACATCTATCATTGCCGTGGGTACCAGGTTGTTATCGCGCAGCCATTCTACAATATCCGCCCTTGGCTCGGGCTTCAGTATGCGTTGCGCGAGGTATTTCTGCTGCTGCAGGTCGGGCTGCACGCCGGGATGCTCTAAAAATATCTTCTTCTCCCTTTCCAGCAGTTGCAGGCCCAGGTAAGCTGCCCCCAAGTCGCCCGATACACAGATAAGGTCGCCCTCGCCTGCCCCTGCCCTTGTTACATATTTATCAGGGGCCACTTCTCCTATTGCCGTCACGCTGATAATGAATCCACGCTGCGAAGTAGTGGTATCGCCTCCTATGAGGTCTACGTTGTACCGCTCACATGCTGCATACACCCCTTCGTAAAACTCATCCATAGCCTCCACCGAGAATTTATTGGAGATGCCCACCGACATAGTGATGTGTGTCGGCGTGGCCATCATAGCATATATATCAGAGAGGTTCACTACCACGGCTTTGTAGCCCAGGTGGCGCAGGGGGGTGTACATCAGGTCGAAGTGCACGCCTTCCAGCAGCAGGTCGGTGGATACCACGCATTGCCTGCCAAACTGGTCTATTACAGCCGCATCATCACCCACGCTCAACAGAGTGCCTGCCTGCACGGTTTCATTATTTTTAGTGAGGTGTTCTATTAATCCGAATTCTCCCAGCGAGGCGATCTCTGTTCTGCCCATTTCTTCCATGTACTTCCTTTATTTAAGCAGCAAAGGTATGTTTTTAGGATAAAGTTACCCTTTGCCGTTCCTCATTAATTACCTGATAGCTTGGTGATACGTTTCGTCAGCAGTTTATGCCCTGATGCATCAAACAGGGTAAGTGAATAGATGCCGTTGGGCAGCAGGCTGATATCCATTTCTGTTGCATTGCTCATCACCATCACCTCTTTGCCGTCTGCCACACTTAGTTTAGCCGTAATTGGCTGGCACCACCTGATGTACAGTATGGATGATACGGGGTTAGGGAATACCTGAATATCCGAAGTACCGCAATCTGTAGCATATATGGCAGGATAAGTAACCGAACATCCCGAAGCATTGGTAACAGTAACAGCATAATTACCTGCTATTGCAAACACATAGGTATTGTTGGTAGCGCCCGGTATGGCCAATCCCGCGAGCGACCACTGATAACCGGCATATCCTCCCGGAACGGTCAGCGTACTGCCGTTCATTGTTATTGTATTCGCTTTAGGCAAAGTATCTACGGCTACATATTGTGTGGCTGCCACAGTGCCGCAATTATTGCTCACACTATATTTCACCGTATCTGTGCCTGCTGCCAGGCCCGCTACTACCCCATTGCCGGCAACAGAGAGCGTGGCATTGCTAACGCTCCAGCTGCCGCCGGCTACAGTATCGGCAAGAGAAACGGTGTCGCCCACACAGATCGTATTCGCGCCCACTATGCTGCCCGCATCAGGCAATGAATTAACGGTGATGGGTAGCGCAGCCGAATCGCTGCCGCAATTGTTGTACAACGCATAGATCACCGTATCCCTGCCCGGGCTGATGCCTGTTACAATGCCGGACATGCTGCCCACAGTTGCAATTGCATTGGTACTGTGCCATAACCCGCCCGGCTCGCTATTCGTGAGCATGATGGTGTCTCCCACGCACACCTTCGTTGCACCGGAAAGAGTGACCGGAACAGGAGGTGCATTTACCACCACCGTATGCGCCGCAGCAATAGTGCCGCAAACATTGGCCACAGAATAATAGACCGTATCGGTACCCGCATTTACGCCCAGCACCACGCCGCCGGCTACAATAGCCGCGACATTGGTTACGCTCCACGCACCACCCGATGTGGTATCTGATAGAATGACCGTATCGCCAACGCACATGACACTGCGCCCTGTGATATTGCCAGCAATAGCCAGTGGGTTGATCACCAATTGGCGTGTGGCCACAGATGTGCAGCCACGAACTGTTACTACATACGATATGGTGTCTGTGCCTTGCATCAATGCTGCTACCACGCCCGATGGAGATATCGTACAGGTAGTATTGCTGCTACCCCATATACCGCCTATGGCAGTATCTGAGAGGGTTATATTACTGCCAGCGCATGCACTGTCGGCACCCGTAATATTGCCTGCGGATGGTATGGCATTTACGGTCACCACTCTTTTCGCCGCCTGCGCGCCACATGTATTAGACACCGAATAGCGCACCGTATCTATACCCACAGACAAACCAGTAACAATGCCTGTAGCAGTGCCAGCTGATATAATACCTGTATGCGCGGTACTCCAAACGCCGCCGCTACCGGCTGTAGTATCCGCCAGCGTTGTTGTAGCGCCAATACATATTTGCGCTGCACCGGTGATAATACCCGCAAACAGCGGGGTATCAATCCTTACTAAAGTATCCACTATGCAGCCCGTGGGCAATGTATAAGTGATGTATGCAGCGCCTGCTGTAATACCTGTTACTATGCCCGTAGATGATCCTATTGACAACACACTGCTGCTTGCACTCCACACGCCACCGACAGACGTATCGGCGAAAGTTACCGGCGAACCGAGGCAGTACCTGTTCCTGCCCCTTATATCCCCTGGCAATGGGTTCACGGTCAGCAGATCGGTGAGTTGACAGCCCGCCGCATCGGTATATATTATCGTGGCTACACCGGGGCCATAGGTGGTTACGAAACCTGCCCCGCCGCCGAGATTGGTAATGGTAGCGAGCGTGCTGGTATATGTACCGGTAACATCGGCATTATAGATCGTTGCTGTATCGCCCCAGGCGCATAAAGCAGACGGGCCTGTAAATGGAGGGATCACGATAATATGGACGGTATCACTGACGCTACAGCCGGTAGAAAGTGTATAATTTATAATGGTGCTGCCACCCGCCTGTGCAGATACCACACCCGAGCTGTTTACTTTTGCTATAGTTGTATCCTGGCTGCTCCAGGCACCACCAGAGGTGGAAGAATTTAAAAGCGCGGTGGTACCGATACAAATATTATGCGGGCCGGTAATACCCGCAGGCGATGGATATATCACGATAATAGCAGATGCTGTGCAACCACCGCCAAGCGAATAAGTGATCGTTGTGCGGCCAGCGCCTGTGCCGGTAATGATGCCGGTAGCAGACCCTGCTGTGGCAAAAGCAACATTGGCGCTGCTCCAGGTGCCACTTCCTATGCTTGTCAATGTGATCGAAGACCCGACACATACCGAATTAGGACCAGTAATAGGCCCGGAGAAGGTATTGACAGAAACCGTCTTTAAAGCAATGCAGCCACCATCATTATAGCTGATAATAGCTGTACCTATGGCCACACCAGACACTATGCCGGACAAAGACCCTACTGTTGCCACCGGCAGATCACTGCTGCTCCACAGGCCACCGGCTATACTATCCGTATACAGCACAGAAGACCCGATACAAACAAAGTCGCTGCCACTGATCGTTGCCGGAGGCGGATTGATGAGCAATGAAGTACTGAGGACGCAGCCGCCGGGCATTGTATAATTGATCGTAGCCACGCCCGGCGATACGCCGGCAACCACGCCACCTGCTGTTATAGTGGCTATGCCTGTTGTAGCACTCGTCCAGGTACCGCCTGTCAGTGAATCTGTAAGGGTGGCAGTAGTATGTACACAAACGCTTGCCGGTGCGTTAATGGGCGGCGGCAAAGGATTTACAGTTACGACCCTTATAGCAGGGCATCCTGCTACGGTATAAGATATAGGCGCAGTACCGGCCGAAGCGCCACTCACCTCACCTGTTGCAGAAACAGTAGCAATACCAGTTGCACCGCTACTCCATGCGCCGCCCGTAGCTGTTTCGATCAATGTAGTAGTACCGTCCACGCATAAAGAGGCAGTACCTGTTAAAGACGGGGGCGAATGATTGACCGTTATGGTGAGCAATACAGTGCAGCCGCTTCCCAATGAATAAGTGATCACAGATGTGCCGGGCGACAAGGGCGACAATACGCCATTAAGCGACCCAATGGTTGCTATTGCAGTATTGCTGCTGGTCCATATACCACCCCGCACGCTATCTGTAAGTGTATCAGCAACACCGATACATGCGCTGGCATTACCCGTAATACCCGGCGGCAAAGAGTTAACAATAACAGTCTCTGTAACACTGCCCGAGCACCCACGGCTATCTGCTACCGTTAGCGTTACGGGGTAAGTACCCGACACCGAATAACTATGTGTGGGCGAGCGCAGTGTACTGGTAACACCGGGTGCGAATGACCACATCCAGCCACTGATGGCGGATAAGGTACTGGATGAAGAGTCATGGAAGGTGATCACATTGCCGAGGCATACCGGGTTGGGGGTAATGCCAAAACCGGTAGCCAAAGCGCCTACCTTTATGGTATCTGCGCCAACGCTGAAATTGGTACAGCCGAAGCTATCTGTAAGTATCAGCTTGGGTACATAAGCGCCATTGGTGGTATAGATATGCGATATGGTATCAATGAGCGAAGGCGTAGAGGTAACGCCATCGCTAAAATCCCAGGTGAGGCTGGATACACTGCTTACCGATGCAGCGAAATGCACACTCATGGGCGCACAACCCGTTACCGGGCTATAAGTGAATGCACCTGAATAGCCAAAGAGGTTGACATGCCCTATAGCCGTATCGGTACAGGAATATGTATTGGTAGACAGCAGCTTCACTGTATAATATCCCGGCCTGATGTACACATCACTCGGCGAGGTGGTGAGCGAAGAAGTGCCATCGCCAAATATCCAGTAGTAGGAGGTAGCGCCGGTAGCTGTGTTATTGAATACCACATTGAACGGCGAGCATACCGCAAAAGAATCATTCATGTAGAAAGATGACACCGGACTTGGGTGCACCGTTATATAATTGCTGCGGGTCATGGTATCCGTGCAGCCGAAGGTATCTATGACCACCAGCTTTACCGTATAAGTACCCGATGCCGTGTACACATGATTGGGCGAAGCAACGGCGCTGCTGTCCCCATCCCCGAATATCCATACCGATCCGGCAATGCCCGCAGAGGTATTTGTAAAATGCACGCTTTTCCGCGCACAAATTGCTGTACTTGTAGCATTAAAAGAAGCGGTAGGCTTATGCACTACAATGTGTGCCCTGCTCAGCAAAGTATCGGAGCAGCCTATATTATCTGTCACTATCTCTTCCATACTGTAAGTGCCACTGGCGGTATAAGTATGTAGGACAGAAGGAGTCCCGATAAACGCGGAGGTCCCATCGCCATAAAACCAGCGAAACTGTGTAAGCGTAACACCTGAAACGTCCCTGCTCCGATCGGTAAAAGTGACCGCCAGCGGCGCACAACCTATAGGAGGGGTATAAGCAAAGCTATCTACAGGTTTGGCAACAACTATATTTGCAGAGAAAGTATCCAGGCAACCGTGATTATCAGTGGTCACCAAAGAAACAACATTAGCGCCGCTGGTAGTAAAGTTATAGGCCATCGTATCTACACCAAAGGTTGTCACTAAAGAATCACTGAACACAGCATTGTTGTACCATTTATACTTGGCCACCCAGGTAGTATCTATGCCCACTGTATCTGCAACAAAAACGGAAACGGTATCATATAAGCCTTTGCATATAGGAGAATAAGCTGGTGTAAGGGCTACAGACAGGCCGCCAAGTTTTATAATAGAATGAGTAGTATCCCTGCATCCGGTACCTGCATTATAGGTGGTTAAAGTAGCCACATAATTGCCCCTGGAAGGGTATATATGCGCAATGCCGGAGGCTGTGGAAGTAGTGCCATCGCCAAACTGCCACAGATGGGTATCGTCTGCTATAGAAAGATCATTAAACAATATTTCGCTCCTGTTGGCGCAGGCAAAACTATAATTGATCACTGCATTGGGTGCATAGACCGTATCTGCAAGACGATAACGCGGGCCGCCGCAACCATTATATTTCAGTATCAGCTCCGAAGTGTAAATACCGGGCACGGTATAGACGTGTACCGGGTTGGCCCCTGTATCGGAATTGCCATCGCCAAAATCCCAGGCATAATTATTAAAAACGCCTGATGTCGAAGAAACGAAATACGTAGGCTGCCCGGCACAAACATGAGATGGCGTGTTGGTGAACGTGGGCATGGGCGGAGGAGTGCCAACCTTTACCGATGCAGGGACGGACAGGTGTGCAGCACAGCCGTTGGCAGTAACAATAGAGCAACTCAGCGTGTATACGCCGCCCACCACCGAATAGGTATGTACAGGATGAGCCAATGTAGATGTGGGGGACCCATCGCCGAAATCCCACACATAGCTGGCTGTAGGATATGGGAAAGTAAAGGCTATGGGATTAAACCAGGAAATGGGATTATAGCCAAAAACCCACCATGGCGGCCCCGCAAAGGGATCGTAAACAAGACTAAGAACAATGGCATTTAACGAGTCCCGCACCGGCGAACAGCCTTCCTCGGCAGGCCATTGCTCAATTTGCGCATAATTGAGCGTATCTATGGTACCCACAGTATCTTTACAACCGGCGCTGTTTGTTACGATCATGGTTATCGAATCGATCTCACCCGCACTATCAATGCGGTATGGATATAAATAACTAAGCGAAGTACCGGTGCCGATAGCGCCATGGTTCAGAGAGGTCCAGGCCACAGTGCAGCCCGAAGGGACTGTTGCATTAAAGGTAACTACAGAATGCGGACACGCGCCATGCGGACTATAGGATACCGTGGCAGTAGGATGGCTGATCGTTATAGAATGTATCGCAGTATCGTAGCAAACGCCTGTATAAATAATGAGCCGCACAGGATAGGTGCCGCTGGCCGTATAAGTATGCACGGGGGCCTCTGCAATAGATGTGCTGCCATCGCCAAAGTCCCATTGGCTGGATAGATGCGCGGTGCTGGTATTGGTAAAAGTATCCGGTATATTGATGCAGCCTGTGGCGGGGTAAGTAAATGAAGTGGCTGTGTTGCCCACTGTGATGTATGCAGGGAATAGTGCGCTATCCGGGCAGCCATGGCCGTCCGTTACTTTCAATGATACATCATAAGTACCTGATGCCGCATAAGTGTGTGGCGGAGACGCGAGCGCCGATGTATGCCCATCGCCAAAATTCCACAGCCACGTAAAGGGGCTAACCCCTATGGTAGAATTGGAGAAAGCAACTGCGGCAGGCGGCTTGCAATAAGTGACCGAAGCTGCCGAAAAGCCTATAATTGCGGGCGTATATACAGTTATATAAGGGTCCTTGCTCAAAGAGTTCACACAGCCCTTGCCATTAGTGGCAAATAAAGTAGCGTTATAGTTTCCTGAATAAAGGTAGGTATGGGAGGGCGATGTAGCAGTGCTCGTATAACCGTCCCCAAAGTTCCAGGTATAGCTAAGCCCGCCCCACGAGCCCGACACCGTAGTGCTGGTAAAGCTCACAGAGCCACCGGGGCATATCGCAGTATCGCCGGCAGAAAAACGAACAGTGGGCAATGCGTACACATGGATATTCATGGTCTTGGTACTGCTGGCGCTGCCGTTATGCGCCACGAGGGTGATGGTATATACGCCGGCGGTAAGGTAAGAGCCGGAGACATCAGTAAGCGCGGTAGTGGTACCATTGCCCAAGTCCCATGAGTAACTGGTGGCCCCGGAAGAACTATTGGTAAAATGCACGACAATAGGCGCGCAGCCCGCAGTATCATCGGCAGTAAAGTTTGCGGTTACCTGTGCTGCGGCGCTTTGGGCAAAAGCCATAAACGCCAACAACAGTAACATTTTTACAGGTCGGCGAAAGTATTGCAATATATGGTCGGCGCTGGAAGTGCCGGGGTTAATGGTAAATTTTGTCATGCACACGAGGCTTATGGGGTCATAGATATTCAAATCCCGGATAGGATATCCCAGGTTCAGATTATCTCATATAAATGTATCAAATTATTCAATAAGTACCAAGTATTATTTTGCAATAACATACTAACAACAAAAATCCCAACAGGAATGTTGGGATAAAATAATTCATCTTCCGGCCTTTAAAATGGGTACAGCAACTACTTCTTATTCCTGATGAGGGCCAGCATATTGTCATGTATCAGGCCGTTGGTGGCCAGTGTCTGCTTTTCAAAGACATTGTACTCCTGCCCGTCAAAATTAGTGACGCGGCCTCCTGCCTCCAGCACGATCAGGTATCCGGCGGCTACATCCCACGCCTGTAGATTGTATTCCCAAAAGCCATCGAACCGGCCACAGGCCACCCAGCACAGGTCTATGGCTGCCGAGCCCAGCCGCCTTACGGGCAGGCCCTCTAATATCATGCGTTCAAAAACCTTTATGGGGTGTTCGGAATTTTCCGGCCAGTTGTAAGGGAAGCCAGTCACCAAAAATGCGGTCCTGAAATCGCTTTTCGTTGATACTTTTATCGGCTTGCCATTGAGTGTGGCACCCTTGCCTTTTTCTGCAACGAACAGCTCATTCATTACCGGGTTGTACACAGCGCCCATCAGCACGCTATCCTTGTGCATCAGGCCTATGCTCACACAGCACAGCGGTATAGCGTGCGCAAAATTCACTGTACCATCTATAGGGTCTATGATCCACTGGTATTCAGAATCTTTGATCATCTCCCCCACCTCTTCGCTGATGATGCTGTGGCCCGGGAATGAAGCACGGATAATGCTGATGATCTTTGCCTCTGCAAGCTTATCCACCTCCGTTACCAGGTTGTTGATACCCTCTTTATGCTCTATGGTAAACGTTCCGTCAAAACGGCTGAGGATGATCTTCCCGCCTTCGTTCACAGCACTGAGCAATACTTCCTTCAGATCAGCCATACATCACAATTTTAGCTCTTTACCGAGATAGTAGTCTATTACTTTTAGTTTAAAAATAAGATCGTATTTGGCGCTTACGAGGTTGGCTGCAGCAGCAAATTCCGAGTTCTGTGTTACCAGCAGGTCTACCGTGCTGGTAAGGCCCAGGTCGTAGCGTTTTTTGGCAAAGTCGAGCGCGCGTGCTGCTGCATCATCGGCCCGCTTGGCAGCATAATATTTCTGTATGGAGTTCATTGCATTGTTATGCGCCTTGTATACATTTTGTTTCAGTGTAAGTTCGGCATTATATTCATTCAGTTCCTGCGTAGCGAGGTTGATCTTCGCCTCTCTTACCGCGTACTGCGCCAGCCACGAATTGAATATCGGAACGTTCACATTCAGATATACCGACTGCCGCAAATTGTTATTGAACTGCGTACCAAAGGGAATAGGGGACGTGGTAGTGGTGTAATTGGGGCCTAATATATTATGAGTGGTGCCGCCTGAAGTATCAACCCCGATCACCTGTAGACCGTTTGCCGTATATTTCTCATTCAGGTAATTGCTCGCAAAGTTAGTGCCCACCTGGTAGCCCAGCGACAGTTGCGGATATAGGTTACCCTTGGCCGCTGCAAGCCCCTTCTCTCCCGATTTCACCCTTAGTTCAGCGCCTTTTATAGCGCCAAAATGCTCATGTGCCTTCTGGTATATTTCCTCGGGCTGTGTGTGCGATACCATCACCTGCTCGCCCACTTCCATATCAGGTATCTGTAGCGTAAAGGGAACATTGAAATCAATATTGAGCAAGGTCTTCAGGTCTAAGATCGCTGAATTATAATTGGCTATGGCGTTAATAAGGTTGGAACTATCTGTAGCTAATTGAGACTCCAGTTGCGCCACATTCAGCTCAGGTAGCCTGCCCGATTCCGCAAATTTTCGTGTCTGGTCCAGCTGCGCGGCAGATAGCGCCACCTGGTTCTTACTGATGTTGATCTGCTCTTCCTGTAGCAATGCGTTCAAAAAACCATTGGCCACATTCAGCGATACATCGTCTTTCAGTTGGTCCAGATCAGCCATTGAGGCATCGAGGGCATACTTGTTCTTAGCTATGGTATTGCGCACCTGCAACCATCCAAACAGCAGCAAGCTGCCATTGCCCGATGCACTCAGGAAGTCATAACTCGCATCCACAAACTGGTTGGTAGTGGGATTGATGGAGCGGCCAAAGCTCCTGCCATAGCTGCCAGTGGCGCTGATAGCCGGTAATTGCGATAGCTGGCTCTGCTGCACCGTGTACCTGGCCAGCCTTGCATTCAGCGAATCCTGCTTGATGGATATATTATGGTCTACCGCATAACGCACACACCGCTCCAGCGACCATACATCGCCGCCCTGGCCTGCATTTTGGGCATAACTGCCCGCACTCAGTAATAAGCATACAATAAAAAGAGGGGTCAGTAAGCGCATCACACAAAAGTAACTCAAAAATCGGACTGTAACATTTGCTGCTTTCATAAACTTGTGTGGGGCAACCGGTTATGAAAACATGCCCGGCAGCGGGGCTCATATACATCTTTTTCGCCCATCAGTATCCGGTCATCTATTTTGGCTATGCGGTAGGAGTAGTGGGCTATACTGCCGCAACGGGCGCATATGGCATGTAGCTTTGTAATATATTCGGCGCGGGCCAGCAGGTCGGGTATGGGGCCGAAGGGCTTGCCGGTATAGTCCATATCCAGCCCGGCTACGATCACCCTGATGCCTTTGCGCGTCAGTTCTTCGATCACCTCTACCACTTCCGGGTCAAAGAACTGCGCCTCATCTATACCCACTACGTCCACATCTGATGCCAGCAGCAGTATGTTGTAATGGTTATCTACAGGCGTGGAACGAATGCGGCTGGAGGCATGCGATACAATTTCTTCGGGGTGGTATCGCGTATCCTGCGCAGGCTTGAATATCTCCACCTTATGCCCGGCTATCTCCACACGCCGGAGCCTGCGGATCAGTTCCTCCGTTTTGCCGGAGAACATACAGCCACAGATCACCTCAACCCATCCCTTTTTACTGCCTGAATACTGCGGCTCTATAAACATATTAGCGAGAATGATAAAAGTCAAAAATAACAATAATGACCTGAATATCACATTATTGCAGAGAGATAATTTCACACGGCCATATAATCTGGGGGAGCAGGCAGGTAAATACTATTTGAACATGATCTCTTCCGACTTGCGCTTGAATATGGGAATGAACCACCCGCCGCGCAGCCCGAAGAGGATGTCTAAGCGTTTGTTGGTATCGGCGTGCATCACATCATACAGGTAATCCCGCCTGCCCTGCGTGAAGCCGAACATAGCATCAAAACCTATGGTATAGTTGAGCAGCAAATGGCGGTCTATGTGCGTATAGCCGCCATACCCCTCCACAAAAAGCCCGTTGGTGAGCCTGTCGTAGCCTTTGAGGTAATCACCTTGCAAGGCCGGCACATCTTTATTGGTATTATAAATGTCTATTTTATGCTGAATGAACCCGGCAGACCCTATGACCGTGATACCATCATCCGGGTGATTCTTAGATAAAGATATGATCCTGCCCACCTGCAGGCCTATGAGGTAGCCCCTTTCGTATACCGGCACCCCTACCCGCTCGCCACTGCCATTAATGAACTCATACAGGTTGCTGCTTTGCCCCGAGTACTTGTCGCGGATATTGATCATCAGGGAGTCCTGCTTGATATCATTGCCGAATATAAAATCGCACTTAGCGCCTATCAGCCAGTTGGATGTGGTCTTATACAGGATATCGGGCCCGATCCTGAAGCTGCCACCAAAACGCTTGGCCATATCGGCAGCAGGCAGGTCGGCATCGCCGCTGACACTGATCAGGAACCCATGCCTCGACTTGGGCGCAACGGCCCCGCCAAACAGCTTATCCTTATCCTGCGCATATGCGGATACCACGCCCAGTAATAGTAACCAAGTAAAAATGTGCTGCTTCATATTGTTTTCGGAAACGTGAAATTAAAGCATTTTGCATTATCCTACGTATCTCCGCAGATTTTAACGTTTTCAGGCCAATAAAATTAAAAATCATCCCTATCATACTTTACTTTTGCAATCTCTAAAAAACTACATGATGCACAACCTCCAGATGGTGGACCTCAAACGCCAGTACCATAAGATAAAAAATGAAATAGATACCGCTGTCCTCAATGTTATAGAAAGCACTGCTTTCATCAACGGGCCGGATGTCCATCATTTCGCTACTGAGCTGGCTACCTACCTGGGCGTAAAGCATGTGATCCCCTGCGCCAATGGCACCGATGCCCTGCAGATAGCCCTTATGGCCCTGGGCCTAAA
>CAIVKT010000745.1 GCA_903906615.1 uncultured Bacteroidota bacterium
GCATTGTAGCCGAGGTTGGCGTAGGTCACATTCACAGCGCCTGCAAATGATGGCACAGTGCTAAACGTACCGCTATCGCGCACTATGGTTGCACCTGCATTCATGTTGGCCCCTGCCGTATTAACGAATAAACCGTTGATGAGATTGATAGTGCTGCCTGAATTGAAAGTAGTGGTATTGAAAAGTGTTACACCGGCAGGGTTGTTAATACTTAAAGAGCCACCGGCTATCATTGCAGTAGGGAAGCCGGCACCAGTAATTTGAGCCGCGCTGCCATTAAATACATAATTGGCATCTTGGGCGTAAGAGACACCCACATTAGTGATGGTGGCATCTACCCCACCCACATTAGCCGTGTATAAAGTAGCCCCGGAGCCAACGATCATACCAAAATGAGCATTACAATTAAGTACATGGCTATCGCAAATGAGCGTGCCACTGATCACATCTACTGTATCAGGATCAGGAGGCAAGGTTGCATCAGTGAGCATTTTCACTACGCAGCCTGGCAATATATTGATCTCCGCATATTCGCCCAGCTGTGTACTGGTCCATGAGATGGTTTGCGGAGCAGCAACAGTTGAGGATGTATTGTTGAATACGATAGTGGTGTAGCTGGGGTCGTTATAAATAAAGGCATTGTCCTGTATAGTAAGATTGCCGCCTATCAATAACTGCAATGGCCCTGCTGCGTCCAGTTCGGCTGTACCGGTCATCAGCAGGTTGCCGCCGATAACGAGGCCGCCGCTTGGCCCAACAACATATACGCTGTTGATGGTAAGCGACCCTGCCAGGGTAAGTGATGTGCTAAAGCTCATGCTCGAATCGATCACCCAAATATCAGACGGGTTGGAGAACGAGGTGGGGATAGTTCCGCCACCGCCATCCACACTATTCCAGTTGGAGAGGTTTGTTGCATCACCGGCAGCAGAGGTGTACCACGTGGTAGCAAAACCGGCAAAGCCCAGGCAGCAGAAAAGCAGGGATAAGTAAATTTTCTTCATGAGTATTGTTTTAGTCTTTAGTATAAAGTGCAGCGTACCACACGGGTGAATTCGGGCGCAAAAGTACAATGAAATTTACAGAGGCGTATATATTTCATCACATTTGGGGAATATAATAATGAAATAATAATCGATTTGTTATAAAAAAATAAAGAAATCACTGTTAACAGAAGAAATATGTATCTTGTATCGCGTTTTTCACCGCCCCTATTCGTTTTCTAACGAACGCTATTATTAATTTATATACTAACCTGCTATGAATCTTTTTGTCGGCAACCTCAATCCTCAAACCACCGCTGAAAGCCTGCGCACCTTATTTGAAGAATATGGCGTAGTGGTTTCTTCCAAGATCATTTTTGACAATGCAACCGGTGAGCCACGCGGCTTCGGATTTGTAGAGATGGAAGACAAAGGCCATTCCTATGATGCTATCGATAACATTGATGCCGTCTTCTTTGAAGGCAACATCATATCGGTAAAGGAGGCTAAACAAAATAACACCAAGACAGGTGGCGGCAGCAACC
>CAIVKT010000746.1 GCA_903906615.1 uncultured Bacteroidota bacterium
ACTCCCACCTTTTCTTCCTGAACGAAGTGAAGGACCTACACAACACACAACTACCCACACAGGACACAATATGAGTGTCTCCGGAGAGTCCCGCTGAAGAAGCGGAGACGCTCCGGTTCGCGCAGGGCACAATATAAGTTCACGCAATTTTCCCCTTTAGGGTCGGGGTTGTACTCGCGCACTACTCCTTCACAAACCTCCCGCCATGCGCCCCATTCACCTTCACAAAATAAACACCCGCAGGTAGAGAACGAATATCAAGCACCACCTCCTTTTGTTTAGAATTTTGAGAGGTCACTACCACCTGTCCCATCATATTCATTACCTCCACACCCTCTATCTCTCCCGCACTTTTTATAGTTAGCTCATTTGTTGCAGGGTTAGGGTATATCTGCACATTGTTTGTTGCTTTGTTTACATTATTTACTGCTGCTTCATCATACACTATTCTTCTTATCCTGTTATTTCCAGCATCTGCTATATATAAATTGCCAAACTGATCTATAGCCGAGCAATAGGCAAAATCTCCGAATTGCGCATCTGTTGCTGGCTCACCATCGCCGCTGTATCCAAACGTGCCGGATCCTGCAACTGTCGTAATAATGCCAAGTGAATTTATTTTTCTAATCACGAACGCGCCAGCATCCGCAACATACAGATTACCCTCACTGTCAAATTGTAAAGCAAAAGGTTCTATGAAGGTAGCCGCACTTGCAGGGGCTCCATCCCCTGTGTAACTATTTGCGCCTGTACCTGCAATAGTTGTGATGATACCAGTGACAGCGTCAATTTTCCTTATCCTATGATTGTAGTCAGGTAAATATATATTTCCTGCATGATCTAATGTAATAACACCAACATCTCCCATCTGTGCCAGTGTTGCTGGGCCATTATCACCACTTTCACCTAATAACCCGTTACCTCCTACCGTTGTCATAATACCGGCGATGCTTATCTTTCTTATGCAGTAGGTGCCGAAGTCGGAAAAATAAAGGTTGCCATCTGCATCAAATGTTAAACCTAATGGATCATTTATTTGAATTGAAGTAGCAGGCCCATCATCTCCACTAATGCCTTGTATACCAGTGCCTACGATTGTAGAAATTATACCTGCCGCATTTACCTTTCTAATGCTACCGAAAGAAGCAATGTAAAGATTACCCGCAGTGTCAAAAGCCAGATCAGTTGCATGTCTCAACATTGCGTTAGTAGCAGGCCCTCCATCTCCAGAATAGCCATTTACATGAGTGCCAGCAACCGTTGTGATTGTTCCAGACGCATCAATTTTACGCACAACGAAATTTAGTTCGTCTGCAACATACATATTACCTAATCCATCAAATCTTACAACTGCAGGATGGAGAAACTCTGCACTAATACAACTGCCGCCATCTCCGCTATACCCACCTGTACCCGTACCCGCAATAGTCTCAATAACCTGCCCGCTCACCATCACAGGCAATAACAAAAGAAACAATAATACTTTTCTCATCTTATCAATATTGAGTGCAAACAAAAATATCATCCATTACTCTCTTAAGTGTATTATAAGTTCACGTAATTTCCCCCGGCACAAGGTCCCGCTTTTCAGCGGGAGGGTCGGGGTTGTATCACCTTCCGCTCCTTATCCAGCGGCAATATATACAGCAGCGGCACCAGCGCATACAGCACATAAGATATATACACCGACACAAACGCCAGCAACCCTGCCACCAGGTATATAGCCGGGCCGCCCAGTATCGAGAAGCGTACATTCTTCATCGTTACCACCGGGTCATACTTATCGCTCAGGTAATTCTTTACATTGTAGTAATACATCCACGTCAGCACAAAGGTCGTAGCCGAGAAGGTCAGCCCCCACAGCATCACTATTATAGCCGAGGTTGGGTATTCCCCCATCATCTTCGTAGGGAACGGCAGCATACAAATGAGGAACATCAGTATCACATTGATCCACGTAGTGCCGTAATCAGCCCCCGTGGCCATTTTCATGATCTGGTGGTGGTGTACCCATATCAGCGCCACAAAAAAGAAGCTCACCATCCAGCTGAAGAATACACTCTTCACCGCCGCCAGCGCCAGCCACACATCCTGCGCGTTCTCGGGATGCTCTATATGCGGCAGCTTCAACTCCAGCACCAGTATCGTCATAACTATCGCAAATACACCATCACTGAAAGCCTCCAGCCGGTGCTTCTCAAATGGCCATTGCCTGAATTTTTCGCCGATATTCATCACCTTAAAAATAGTAAAGATCCGGCTATCCCGCAAGCTATTCTTTATTGCCGCACCACTTTATACACATTCCGGTCATTGATGCGCACCATATATACACCCACCGGCAGGTGTGCAAGCGATACTACCGCACTGTTCGTTTGGTAAGCGCCGGAGAACACCACCTGCCCCACTTCGTTACAGATCACCACCTTATCCAGCGGCACTGTCGCGGCTATGGTTATATTATCTGTGG
>CAIVKT010000747.1 GCA_903906615.1 uncultured Bacteroidota bacterium
CGATGTATATGTGCTGGAAAGCCACAGAGGCAAAGGCATCAGCAAGCAGATGATGAAACTGCTGTTTGAACAGGATTGGGTAACAGGTCTGCGGCGTATTATGCTGGCTACCACAGATGCGCATGGACTCTACCGGCAAATAGGTTTTACTTCCCTCGGCCACCCCGAGAAACTTATGGAAATAGTACACACCTACCCTTATCCTCAAAAAAAAAGATAACATTCAATATTAAAACGAAAAACAAATAACGCTCCTATCCGGCGTATAACGGGAAGCCCCTTTAGGGGTTTGGGGTTTAAACTAAATGTTATGAGCATACACTATTTAGAAAGCGCAAAACGCCAGTTCCATAAATATAAGGACGCAGGCGAGAAAGCCATGGCCCAGGTAGAAGACAAAGAACTAAGCTGGCAGGCCAATGAAGAAAGCAACAGCATCAATACACTCGTGAAGCATCTATGGGGCAATATGCTGAGCCGCTGGACCGACTTCCTGACGACAGATGGCGAAAAGCCCGGGCGTGAGCGCGACAGCGAATTTGACAATGAGCCGATGACACGGGAGGAGATGCTGAAAAAATGGGAAGAAGGATGGGCATGCCTTTTTCATGCACTGAACAGCATCACCGATTTCGACCTGGATAAGATCGTATTCATTCGTGGCGAAGGGCATACAGTATTGGAAGCCATTAACCGGCAGATAGCCCACTACAGCTATCATGTAGGACAGATCGTATACATCTCCAAAATACGCGCAAACAAAGAATGGATCAGCATGTCTATACCGCGCAACAAGTCGGCCGACTTCAACTCAAAGCTGTTTGGAGCGGCAAAGAATTTGCTGTGAACTAATTTGATGTGCAGAAAAATTCTTACATTTAGTGCATCAAACCACTGTGGCCCGAACTGATGCTGAAACCAATGCCCGTTTATTATGAGGACAAAAGCCTGGCAGATGAAATGCTATCGGGCAGCAAGGCGGCATTTGACAAAATATACAAGAAATATGCCCCCGCACTGCTGGGATATATCATAAAAACAGCAAACGACAGGCAATTAAGCGATCACATCCTCGAAAAAGCCATGACCGAGATATGGGAGCGGCGCAGCGAATATGACATTACCAAAGAACGCCTGCTGACGTGGATGATAAAAATAGTCCGGCCCGTGACAGCCGCCGCAACGGGAGATCAAGAAAAATCTATTGACCCGGCAATCTTAAATTCATTTGCATGCGTATATATTAGCGACGATTCAAATGATAACAAGGTTGTTTATGAGCCAAAAGAGGGCAGCAGGGTTCAATTATACGAACTTTATAACACCGTTATAGACTTGATGCACTATCGGGGCAACACCGTTGCGCAGGCAAGCGAGGCATTGAACGTAAATGAAAACAAACTAAAAGTGATGCTGAAAGGCGCAATCAATAAATTAAAAGAAGGTAACCAATGAGCAATGTGAGCGAGTTTATAGAATCAGGCTTACTTGAAGTATATGTACTGGGGCAGGCTACGCCTGAAGAAGCAGCTGAAGTGGAGCGCATGGCTACCTTTCATAATGAAGTGCGGGAAGAAATAGAGGCCATCAGCATAGCTTTAGAGCATTATGCCGAGGCCCATGCCGTTCAGCCCGACCCTACCATCAGGCCAATGCTCATGGCTACTATAGATTACATGGAGCGGATGAAGAGTGGTGAAGCACCCGCTTTCCCGCCAAGGCTACATGCCCACTCTACTGCACTGGATTACGCACAATGGCTGGACCGCAAAGACCTTCAACTTGACCAACCAATTGACGAAGTGCTGATCCGCATTATTGGCTACACACCGGAGTTACAGACCGCGATCGGATGGATGAAAGACGGCGCACCAGCAGAAACTCATTCCAACGAACTGGAAAGCTTTTTGGTGATAGAGGGTACGTGTAATATAATAATAGGGGATGAAGTTACCGGTTACGGCCCCGGAGATATTGTCCGCATTCCGCTGCATAAGTCTCATATCATAGAGGTAACCTCATCTATACCCTGTAAGGTAGTACTGGAGCGGGCAGCAGCTTAGGTTTAAATCCTAAGAGGCGAATTCCAAATCCCATCCCGATAGCCATCGGGATCAAATTCCAAGGCAACGAATACTATATTGATAACGCCACACTGAATATCAGCGTGGCGTTATTCGTTTGTTACTGTTATTATCCTTTAAAAGAATAAAGACACATGCAGCTTTGCGAAGAAAGGCACACCGGGTGTATAGCTTACCTGGTCTATAGGCTTTGTTTCGCCCTTCAGCAGGGAGGTGTACTCAAACTGTGATTCATCCCACGCCTGGTTAAAGAGGTTTTCTATAGCCACACCTACTTCATATTTCTTACGTGTATAATTGCAGGTGAGGTCTGTAATAAAGTAGCCACGGGCTGTAAGGCTATAATCAGTATTGGCAGCCCTGTTGTGCAGGTATCTATAACTGATGCCACCATTGAAGCCATTCTTTAGCCTGAAATCCAATGAGGCTGTGCTGGTGAGTGTGGGTGCCAGTTCCACATAGTCGTGGCCCTTTGCGCTGTCTATATACCTTGGGCGGGCAGGGTTTATGTTCAGGTTGGCAAACAGCCATGAGGTAAGCTGGTAGCGGGCAGAAAAGTCTGCACCTATCCGCACTGTTCTGCCGCTGGGGCTTACCGGGCCACCCGGCTGGTCTACCAAATCTTGCCCAAAGGTAAACTCCTGTTGCAGGTACAGGTACCATACCGCCATGTTGATGTATAGATTGGGTAGCGGCTTCCAGTTAGCGCCCAGGTCTGCACCATAGGCTGCGGGCAGCACCTCAAATCCGTTGTTGGCAATAACCACGCGGGCATCGTTAGAATGAAACCCCTTACCTGCTTTCAGGTACATCTGGAATTTTGAATCAAATGTGTACTCAGCGCTTACCTTAGGGCTTACTATTGCCTTCTGCGCATTGGGATTGATGCCCGTAAATAGCGCAGAAGCCACAGTATCAACAGGTGGCGCAAGGTTCTGATAATAAAAATGAAAGTAATCGAGCCGCAGCCCGGCATTGAATTGCCATTTGCCGGTGCGTATGGTCTCATCAAAGTAAGTGTTCGCATTCAGCTCTTTGGCTTTGCCATATTGCAGGTATCCGAGGAATTGCCCGTTCTCGGTATGGTCCAGCTCGCTGGGGTATATGTTATCATAACGCAGGCCCGCACCTATAGTGGTAGTATAAGAAGCGTTGCTCACATAGGTGGTCTTGCATGCCTTACCATTGTAGCCTATCATATCCCGCTCATCCTTCTGCCTGAATTCATCACCACCTGTGGTAGGGAAGTAATAGTAATAGGTAAAATTACTTACGAGATTAAAATAGTAGTGGGAATACCACAACTGGTTTTCCATCTTCCAGTCGTTGCCCAGCTTAGTGGTCAGTTTCAGGCTGGCATTGGTGCGACTGGTGTAGCCACCCTGCGCACTGTCTATTACTCCAAACCTGTTGGCAATATACCCTTCCGATACTGCCCTGTCGGGTATCTCCCCCGCCGAGCGCCAGCCCGAGCTGAGTGTGGACACCTCGGCTGTGAGCTTATTATTATCGCCCAGGTTGGTATTGAACTTGCCAAAAGCATTGTAGCGGGTAAAATGCTCCGGTAATGCAAATGGTCCGCCATCAGAGTACAAACCTTCTGCGGCCACATAGGCGCTGGTACCTTTCTTCTTTGCTTTATCGCTCAGCAGGTTGACCATGGCTACGGCACGCAGTGTATTGAACTGGCCTGCCTCCACTTTTACCATGCTGTTGTCCAGCACTTGCTTAGTATTGTACGCCACATAGCCTGCGGTAGTAAAGTCGCCCTTATCTGAATAATAAGGGCCTTTACCGAAGTCGTATCCTGCAACTGTTTCGGGGATAAGAAAATGCAGATCGGCATAGCCCTGGCCATGTGCATGTGTCACCATATTTACCGGCATACCATCTACCGACACATTCACATCGGTACCATGATCAGCATCAAAGCCACGGAGGAATATCTGCTCTGCCTTGCCACCACCCTGGTGCTGCGCTATGAACAGGCCCGGCACGAGGCGCAGCAAATCCTGCGCAGATTTTGCCGGCTGCATATTCAGATCCAGCGCAGTAAGCGCCGCATAGGTTTTCAACAAAGAGCTGTTAGTGATCGTTACATCTTTGAGCGAGATAG
>CAIVKT010000748.1 GCA_903906615.1 uncultured Bacteroidota bacterium
CGATCTTGGCTATGGTATTGGGTATCTTGTAGCTTTCAATGCCATCATGCTGCGTCACATCTGCCGCGCCATAGGTCTTGCCCAGCAATTCCAGGTACAGGTTTATGTTGGTTTGCTTGTAGCTGGTATACTTGCGGGGCAGCAGCAGGTAGCCCAGCGCCAGGTCGTAATCCACGGCATTGCCATATTTAAAGTCTATGGGGTATGCGCCGCCATAAATATCGTACGAATTGCCTTTATACTCAAATGGCAACACGCCACCTACGGTCAATGTTCCTGCAAAGTGGCCTTTTAGATATGTAGCTATAAGCCCTGCCCCCACACCGCTATTATGCGTCAGCAACTCCGGCTCGGCCAGGTGCGATACTATGCGTGCATAAGACACTTCACCGTAAGCTGCCATCCTGAAGTGCCTGTTCTGCCCGTCTTCCGAATAGAAACGGTATTGCCCGTACAGGTCGGCACCCGAAAAAATATAAGGGTAAGGCACCACAGCCGGTGTATTGGCGCTCACGGCCGGGCCTTTGCCGCTGTGGTTATGCAGGATAAAATCGGTAGGCAGGTTCAAAGAATGGTAATCAGAAGCCACCCCAGATAAAATAAGGTTGAATCTCGGCGTAATCCCATACATCACCTTCAATACACTTATCTTACGTATCAGCCCCGATTCATCGTAGCTTTCATTGAACAGGCGGATGCCCAGCGCCCCCTTCGGCAAGGTACTGGCAGGCAGCGTGAGGTTATATAGCTCCTGACCCCTCGTTATAAACGAAGCGCACAGCAACACAATAAGCACATAAGCTTTTGACATTGAATAGGTTATAAAAAAAACACCCTTGCTACGGCATTTGCCAAAGTAAATTTAGGCATTAATACGGCTTTTCCGTAATTTTACTTCTTCAAAAACAGGATTGCAACTCAATTTGAAAAAGTTAATAGCCATAGTAGCCCTCCTGGGCATCATGCTGCAAACCTTTAGCCAGGTTGTAGTGCTGGCAGATTATTATGTGCATAAAGACTACATAGCCAAAAACCTTTGCGAGAACAGGGATAAGCCCATGATGCACTGCGATGGTAAGTGCTGCCTCAAAAAGAAGCTGGCCAAACAAGGTAAGGAACAAGCCCCCTCGCCTACCAACAATAAAAGCGAGCAGGTAGTTACTCTATTCTTTACCGATAGCCGCTATGAGATACCTCCGGTAACTATCTTATCAGAAGCCAGTCATTTCTTCAATAGGAACGACCTGCGTACCTGCGCCTTCCATGGCTCTGTTTTTCACCCCCCTACTGTTTAGTGTTTTAAGCGAAAAATTTATCCTGCTGCTTTGTGGCGGGCTACGATCTTTTCATTGGCATATGCCTGTTCCATTGCGGATGCAGGCACAGCCGCTATAAAACATAAATAATGAGAACGCTGAAAATACTAATGCTGCTCGTATGCAGCATGGTCTGTGCATATGGCTACGCGCAGGAAACCGCCGTACCCGCACCCGATAATAAAGCGGAGGCCTGCACCACAGGCTGCTGCTGCGACCAAAGCAACCAGGCCCCGCTGGGCATAATGACCGACCACATCCATAAAAAAGGAGAGTGGATGCTCTCCTACACCTACATGGATATGATGATGCAGGGAAACCGCACCGGCACCGCAAATGCCGATGATAATACCGTGTACAAAAGCTATGGCATGGCCCCCGAAACCATGACCATGCAAATGCACATGGCCATGCTGATGTATGGCGTTACCGACCGCCTCACGCTTATGGCTATGGGTGGCTACTCGGTGTACAATATGAACATGAACATGAGCAACAACATGCCCTATATGCCGGGCATGAGCATGGGCCAGATGACCATGCAGTCTATGTCATCAGGCTTTACCGATACGCGTGTGTCTGCGCTGTACAATTTCTCCAATAAAGCCACGCAGCGCATTATAGGCAGCCTGGGCATCAATATGCCTACGGGTACTATTATGGCTACCGGCACTACCATGCTGGGCGATAACCAGCGAGTGCCTTATGATATGCAGCCGGGCACAGGCTCATTCGGCATAGTGCCGGGCATTACCTATGTGCGCACATACACCGCCTTTTCCTTCGGCGCTGATGCCGGGGCTGATGTGAAGCTCAATAAAAACAGCATAGGCTATAAAGACGGCAACGTATACCATGCAGGCGCATGGGCAGGCTATAAATTCCTGCCATTCGTTACCGGTTCCCTGCGTGCCGAATATGTGAACACAGGCAAGATCACCGGCTCCGACCCGCAGATAGCCATACCCATATTTGAGGCCAACGACCCTACTGCCAATACCGCCAACTACGGCGGCCAGTGGGTAAACGTATATGCCGGGCTGAATTTCCACATCAACAAACCTATGTGGAGCAAATTCAGCCTGCTGATGGAATACGGGCTACCTGTATACCAGAACCTGAACGGCGTGCAAAGCGCCCTGCATGGTACTGCCCTTGCGGGATTGCAATATTCATTTTAAACACGGATAGGTGTGCCACACTTTAGAAGTGTGGCACACCTCTACTCGCTTGAGTTGTGGGACACCTACACTCGCGTAAAACAATTTTAATTCACCTCATTTCAATCAGATCATGAAAAAACAATCAATAAATAAATTAATTACCGCGGCAGCATTGCTGCTGCTGGCCATAACATTCAATGCCTGCAAAAAAACAACAAGCACAGCAACAGGCACCTTCCTGATGCACCTGCATACGGATATAGACACCAACGAAGTGGATGACACCACCATGCTATACAAAGATGCTACGGGCAGACACATCAGCATAGCCGTGGCCCAGTTCTATATATCTAATGTGGTACTTACCAATGTCAATGGATCCACCTATACCATCAAAGACGCGCGCATACTCAAAAACATAGACAGCGAGCAATATGTGCTGGGTACTGCGCCGGTAGGCACTTACAGCTCTGTGACCTTTGATGTGGGCCTTGATGCCGCCACCAATGCGTTACAGCCCACAGCCTTTACCACCACCGGCTTTATTGATAACAGCAGCATGTGGTTTGGCAGCACATCGCAGGGTTTTATGTTTCTGAAACTACAAGGCAAGGCAGATACCACCACCGCGCAAAACGGCACCAACCTCGTACCTTTCTCTTACGAAATAGGCTCGGCGGCCAACCTGAAAACCGTGACCATGCCCGTACGCGGCAGTGGCTCATACGCCACCTACCAGCCCTACATACTCACCGCAGGTGGTTACAACTACATACACCTCATTGCCGACTATGGCAAGCTGCTCTCAGTCATAGACTTCAAAACGCAGGACAGCACAGACACCTATACCACCAACCCCACACTCAGCAACACCATTGCCAATAATATCCCCAACATGTTCCGGTATGAAGAATAGAAAAAATACAACCACAGGCCTCATTGCCACGATACTATTTATCGTGGCAATGACGGCTTGTACCAATAAAAAAGGGCCCGATGAAGTAGCCGCTACAGTGAGCTTTAAGACCGACATTATACCCATCTTTAAAACAAGTTGCGCCATTAACAGCAGTTGCCATTCAGGCACTTCAAACACAGGGGACAATTACGACTTCGACAGTAGCGTGGCATACACCACCATCACCGGCAAACAACTCATTGTTACCGGCACACCCACCGAAAGCCTGCTATATGTGGAAGTAAGCACCGGCACCATGCCCAAAGCGCCGTATAGCCCGCTGTCATCGAGCCAGGTGGCACTTATACTGAACTGGATCAAACAGGGCGCACAGAATAATTAATTGACCCAGCGCTTCATGTAAGAGATGTGATATACTTTGCCGGCAGTAGCGCCGCAAGGATTTTTAAGGCTTGCCTGTATTTTTTTAAAGTCGCTTTTCGGCAGGAAATTTCTATCTAAGAACTTCAGGGTGATCATCCCTCTTAACGGTTCGGCAGGAGGAGTCGAAAATACATATTCATCACCGGCAAGGCTCATGCAACTGCCGGACACTGTAGTTTGGCTGTTAAAGGCCACATCGGCCTGCAGGTAACGCAGCGAGAAACCCGCATTCGTTACGGCCTTAGCTACTTGCTCCATATCGGCTTTGCTGCCTTTCTTTATCTCGATCCTGCCCTCTGTATGCTCCAGGTTCATTTGCACGTCTTCCACAAACGGCAGCTTGCGGAGGCTCATTTCCACCGTACGCGAACATTGCGAGCAGGTAAGCCCGTTCACGCCAATAGATACAGATTGTATCTGTCCATGAGCTGTTACTGTGACACCTACGAGTATCAGCAACAATAAGAAATGCCTGTACAATGAAGTAAACACAAACCGAAGTTACGGAAAAGGGAATAGATAATGTAAAGTTGCAACTCACAATGCTTTGTAAAAATTATGCGCCGCTGGCATCCCGAAGTAGCTTGTACAGCTTTATAACCTCCATCGCCTCCCGCACATCATGCACCCTGAGAATATTAGCCCCCTGCTGCAACGCCACCATATTCAGCGCCGTGGTCCCGTTCAGGGCATGTTCAGGGTTCACCTTCAGTGGCTTGCAGATCATTGATTTCCGCGAAAGCCCTACCAGTACCGGCCTGCCCATATCCTGGAACCGACGGAGCCCGCCCAGCAGCTCAAAATTGTGCTCCACCGTTTTCCCGAACCCGAAGCCGGGGTCCACGATCACCTCAGCTATACCAGCCGCGGTACATTGATCGCACACACCTTGCAGGTAATTATACACCTCGGCTACAGTATCGTTGTACTCGGGCTGCACCTGCATAGTGGCCGGTGTACCCTGCATGTGCATGGCTATATAAGGCACCTGTAGCGAGGCCACGGCCTGTAGCATACCGACATCGAACCGGCCGCTGCTTACATCATTCACAATGGCCACCCCGGCAGCCACCGCTTCCGTAGCCACCCGCGCATTATAAGTATCTACCGACAGCCACAGTTCAGGAAAGCGTTTATGGATGGCTGTGATCACAGGTATCACCCTGCCCAGTTCTTCATCAGCACCTATCAACTTCTGGCCGGGCTTGGTGCTGGCCCCGCCTATGTCTATAATGGAAGCGCCGTCATTTAACATTTTTTCAACAATCGCCAATAGGGCATCAGGGTCACTTCCGTGTCCTTTGCTGTAGAAGCTGTCCGGAGTGGCATTGAGTATGCCCATGACCACCGGGCTGCTCACATCCAGCTCCATGCCTTTGCTATGAATAATTGCGGGCAATTTTATAGTTTTGTGAACGAAGTTCTGTAATTATCCTGTATGTTTGGTTGCAGAACCATCAATTAGAAGTAATAATTTTTTGAACCAATAAATTGTATAGATCAATGAAAACTTTTCTCTGGGTATTAAGGATCATCATAGGCGTAGTATTCATTTTCTCGGGCGTGGTGAAAGCCAATGACCCCATGGGCCTTGTATACAAAA
>CAIVKT010000749.1 GCA_903906615.1 uncultured Bacteroidota bacterium
CCGCGCAGGTATCCATTGCCGTTCACAAAATAATGCTTCGCCCCACCCTGCAGGCATTGATAGTTCTGCGCACCGCAAAAGCTAAAACTGAACAGGATAAAAATAACAAAAAAATATCTCATAAGAACCCTAAAGGTAGCTACATTCCTATAAATAATCCTTTGGGCCGGCATTGCGTGGGTAGTGCTAAGGCGCTATTGACCAGTATACTGCCTGTAATGCAACAATACAAATTCATCTCTTACAAGACATCATAACATAATACAGGTCTATAAACAATTGATATTAATAAATTAGTTTTGCCGCATTCCAACTCTTTATTATGCACTTCTCCCTGAAAAAGATGGCACTGAAGCCACTGAAGATAACGGGCATTATCATTGGCATCCTCTTGCTCCTGATGTTCCTCATCCCCTATCTCTTTCCACAGGCAGTGAACAGAAAAATAGACCAATGGGCTAACGAGAACATCAATGGCAATATATCTTTTTCCGGTACCGGGCTGTCTTTCTTTAAGAAATTCCCGGCTCTTACACTTACCATGTACAATGTAACGGTAAAAGGCAGCGCGCCGTTTGACCAAGACACGCTCATCGCCGCGAAAGAAATATCGCTGGGCATAGACCTTTCTTCTGTTCTGAAAAGTAAGATCACCATCAATAAGGTTTTCCTCAGCAATGCCTTCATCAACATACAGGCAGACAGCGCCGGCCATGCCAATTACAACATCTACAAACAACACGCGCAAACCACCACCAACGCTACAGATACATCAGGCGCATCGCTCGGCATCAACAAGATCATTGTAGAAAACAGCAGGCTTATTTATAATGACCAATCTATACCCATCACCATCAATGCACGCGGCTTTAATTATACAGGCAGCGGCGACCTAAGCAAAGATATTTTCCTGCTCAATACCCATACTGATATACAGTCGCTCGATCTCTATTATGGCCATGTACCGTACATCCTTTCGAAGAAGATCAATGCAGACCTTATTACAGAGGTCAATACAAGATCACTGGCTTTCGTGTTTCAAAAAAATGACCTCTATATCAACCAGCTACCGGTAGCGTTCAATGGCAGCTTTGGCTTCCTGAAGGATGGCTATGATATGGATTTTCACATAGACTCCAAAGAGAATGACCTGGACGAGATCGTATCCGCATTGCCTGCCGATTATCAAAAGCTGCTCGACAAAACAGACATCAACGGCACCGGAGATGTACAGATAGCGCTTACCGGCAAATACGTTGTAAAAGACAGCCTGATGCCGGACCTGGTTATGAATGTAAGGGTGAGGAATGGGTATGTGGATAATGACAAATCGCCCGCGCCTGTGCGCAACCTGTACATGGATATGAATGCCCGCCTGCCCCACCTGAATATGGATAGCCTGGTGGTAAACGTAGACTCACTTTATTTCAACCTGGGCAATGGCTACTTCAATTCATCATTCAAACTCAAAGGGGTAAGCAACCCATACATTTTTGCCAGGGTCAATTCTGAGATCGACCTTGAGAAATGGGACCGCGCACTTGGCCTGAAACCGTTTCACATGAAGGGCATTTATTCGCTGCACCTACTTGCAGATGGTGTGTACGCAAAAAGTATTGTGCATAGCGGGCTTAGAAAAACAGACACGATAATTTCAAGCATTCCTAAGTTCTCGTTACGCTCGTCTTTCAGAAAAGGATATCTCAAATACACGGCATTGCCGGAAGCCGTCAATGACATCAGCTTCAACCTCACGGCCAGTTGCCCCGACCATGATTATAAACATGCTACCCTATCTATAGACAGCCTGCACGCCACGGCGCTCAACAATTATATCAAGGGCTATTGCCGGGTAGAAAATATGGCCAACTTCCCCGTAGATGCTTTGCTACAGGCACACATTCACCTGGCCGACATCAAGCAATTCATACCTTTACCAAAAGGCTTTACCCTCGCAGGCGACCTCGATGCTCATGTGCAGGCCAAAGGAAAGTATGTACCCGCAAAAAAACAGTACCCCGTATTGCTTGCAGGGATACAACTTAAAGATGGCAGCGTACAAACAAAGTATTACCCACACCCTATAGAGCAGATACAAGTGAGCAGCACCATCAGCGATCAAACAGGTTCGATGAAAGGGCTTAATGTATCCATCAAGCCCATCTCCTTTACGTTCGAGGAGGAGCCTTTCCTGCTGAAAGCAGAGCTGCATGATTTTTCTGACCTCGCCTATAAAGTACACATGAAGGGCGTACTGAACCTTGGCAATATATACCAGGTGTTCGCGATCAAAGGATATAATGTTTCCGGCACTATTGCAGCTGACCTGCATTTAAAGGGCAAACAGAGCGATATAGATGCAGGCCGCTACGACCAGCTCAGCAATCATGGTATATTTCGCATGAACAATGTTTCCTGCACTACAGAGCTGTACCCGCGCCCTTTCCTCATCAGCCATGGCGCACTGAGCTTCGACCAGGACAAGATAAAATTAGACACACTTGCGATACGCTATGGCCGGTCATCGTTT
This sequence comes from uncultured Bacteroidota bacterium, assembly GCA_903906615.1. Taxonomy (GTDB): domain Bacteria; phylum Bacteroidota; class Bacteroidia; order Chitinophagales; family Chitinophagaceae; genus Nemorincola. Next base: position 2,531 of record CAIVKT010000749.1, read on the forward strand.
GTACTCAACGGCGCAGTCTCCAATGTGATCAATTATGCACTCAAACAGGGCGCAGGACTCAAAGGCAATATGAACCTGAGCAGCGATATGCTGAACGTAAATGATTTCATGGTTTTCGCTGATACCACCAAGTCGGCTCCTGCTGCCACGAGCAACATAGCAACAACCCCGGCGGGCGTAGTGCTGATACCCGGCAACCTGGACCTGGCCTTTACCGCAAATATCAAAAATGTTGTTTACAACGACATAGTGATCAAAAATGCGAAGGGCGATATGACCATCAGCAAAGACACCCTGCGCTTGAAGGAAACAGGCTTTGACATCATAGGCGCGCCTGTATCAATGGATGCCACCTATACTGCCATCAACACAAAAAATGCCTACTTCGATTACCACATCAATGCGCAGGATTTTGACATCAACAAGGCATACCGCAACATCAAGCTATTCCACGACATCGTATCTTCTGCACAGCACGCGCAGGGACTCGTATCGCTCGACTACAAGCTGAGCGGCAAGCTCGACGAACATATGGCACCTGTATACACCTCGCTGAAAGGCGGAGGCACACTGTCGGCCAAAAAGATAGGCATGTATGGCATGAAGCTCTTTAATGCCATGGGCAAAGCGGCAGGGCAAGACAGCCTGGGCGGCAACTCAGAAGTATCGAAAGTGGCTATTAAGAGTACCATTGCCAATAACCTCCTCACCATAGAGCGCACCAAGATGCGCATAGCCGGTTTCAGAGTGCGCTTTGAAGGACAGGTAAGCTTTAGCAAGGCCATTGACATGAAGATGAGGATAGGGCTACCACCCATGGGCCTTATAGGCATACCCCTGGCCATCACCGGCACCGAAGACAACCCGAAAATAGAAATGAGCAAGGGGAAGAAGGAAGATGAATTGCAGGCTACTGCGGATGATGGGGAAACGGATTAGTTAGATGTTCTATCCAACGTTAGAATTCCCGCAAGGAGAAAAACACATTGTCATAAAACGGACTTAGCAGAAAGATAAAATCAAGACAATTTCAACAACTGCATAAAAGCCGTAGCCTGAGCTTTTGTCTTTATAACTCTATGCAAAGATGAATCGCTTCGAACAATAATTGCTTTCTCATTTCGGCCACTTGAATGCGCCTTCTTGATAAGGGCATTTACCCTTGCCATTACGCGTTCATTTATAGCTATTGCATTTTCGTTCATA
>CAIVKT010000750.1 GCA_903906615.1 uncultured Bacteroidota bacterium
CTTGTCCCTTCTGGTGGGGTCCTCCATTTCGTATTCTTTGCGCATCGGGAAGTAGTCCATCTCATCGACATTAAGAATGCGGATGAGGTTAGGATGCCCTATAAAATTAACGCCAAAGAAATCATACGTCTCCCGCTCCATCCAGTTGGCCGCAGAGAACAGCTGAGTTGCGGTATATACATCGGGCTTTGCAGTCGGCACATATACCTTCAGACGCATGCGCACATTATCCACCAGGTTGTGCAGGTGGTATACCACGCACAGCTCCTCGTCCTTACGATCAGGAAAGTGTACAGCAGTAAGGTCCGTAAGAAAACGAAAACGTAATTGCTCGTCATCAAACAGGAACTGCATTACTTTTAAATTAAACTGCGCCTCTGCCCTGAACGTGAGCATACCATATGGTTCCTCCCACTCGGTAAGTTGCTCGCCAAACTTGTCTGTTAACCTTTGTTTTATAAGTTCGTTTGTCATAAAAACCCTATATCCCTAAAGGGACTTCCCTTATTTAATGCAGTATTTAACACCACCTCCCCTTTAGGGGTCGGGGGTTTGTTTATTATTCTATCCCGTAGCTTGCCAGCAAGCCTTTATATTGTTCATGGTTCCTTCTGCGCAGGCTCTCGTTCTGCACCAAATCCTGTAGTTTGAGTATGCCGTCCAATATGCCTTCCGGCCTTGGCGGGCAGCCCGGCACATACACATCTACCGGTATCACCTGGTCTATACCTTGCAGCACAGGATAAGAGTCAAATATGCCGCCTGTTGAGGCGCATGCCCCTATCGCTATCACCCAACGAGGCTCGGCCATTTGTAAGTACACCTGCCTTAATATCGGGCCCATTTTCTTCGCTATGGTACCTGCAACCAACAGCATATCGCACTGGCGCGGTGTAAAGCCCATACGCTCAGCGCCATAGCGGCCAAGGTCGTAGTTGGAACCCATGGTAGCCATGAACTCGATACCACAGCATGACGTGGCAAAAGGCAGCGGCCACAAAGAGTTGGCACGGGCAAGCCCTACTACTTTATCAAATGATGTGGCATGAAAACCCGCACCGGAGTAGCCTTCCGGCATCTCCACCATCTTTATCTTCGTATTATACTGAACCGGACGAGGCATAAAAAATTAAAAAGTAAAAATTAAAACTAAAAACTTCACTCAATTATAAACAACTACACCATTCCATTCAACTTCTTCATCTTTATCAGGCTTGATACAATGATCTTTGATAGTTCATCAGCATCAATCTTCCCAATCGAGTGCTCCCTTTTTAACGATATAAATAAAACCACACAGGAAGAACGCTACGAACATTACCACTTCAAAAAAACCATCCTTACCCAGGAACCTGAAATTGACCGCATAGGGATAGAAGAAGATCACCTCCACATCAAACAGTACAAAGAGAATAGCTACAAGAAAATACTTGATTCCCATAGGCTGCCGCGCATTGCCCACCGAGGGGATACCGCTTTCAAAGTTCACGAGTTTATCCTGTGTCTTTCGTTTAGGGCCCAGCAGGTGGGTCACTACCATCATTACTACAACAAAAC
>CAIVKT010000751.1 GCA_903906615.1 uncultured Bacteroidota bacterium
ACCCGTAAAGGCAAGCGTAAGACAGTTGCCGGTAAGAAGAAAGCACCTAAGAAATAAAATAACAGTACTGCTGCCGGATCCGCCATGGTGCGCGGGGAGGAGTAGTGCCGGGAAGTTAAATGGTCAAAAGGTTAATAAGGTAAAAAGTGATTACCATTACCGGTTAACCAATTGCCCAATTAACTTTTTAACATTCATTGATCACCTTTTATTAACCATCAAAAATGGCTAAAACACAGCAGGCATCGGCAAAGACCGTAGCCAAAAAAAGGATAGTGAAGATCGATACGCATGGCGATGTGCATATCAATGCTTCCTTCAACAACATCATCATCAGCATTACCAACAAGGCCGGACAGGTTATCTCGTGGTCTTCAGCCGGTAAGATGGGCTTCCGTGGTTCTAAAAAGAACACTCCTTACGCAGCACAGGTAGCGGCACAGGATTGCGCGAAAGTAGCATCTGATGCAGGTATGAAAAAAGCAGACGTATTCGTAAAAGGACCGGGCTCGGGCCGTGAAGGCGCTATCCGTGCTATGAACAATAGCGGTATCGAAGTAACTTCTATCAAGGACGTAACTCCAATGCCACACAACGGTTGCCGTCCTCCGAAGAAACGCAGGGTTTAATGGCTCAATGGCTTAATTACTCAATGGCTCAATGCTTTTGCTGTAATTAGATCATCGAAGAAATAATAATCAAGTATTTTATAATAATTTTCATAATAAAGCTTGCTACGGATCGGATTTTACGATTTTTATAGGAGACGGAGCAGCTAACAAAAAATCGTCATGGCACGTTATACAGGACCAAAGAACAGGATCTGCCGCATATTCGGTGAGCCCATCCTGGGATCAGGCAAAAGCCTCAGCAAGAACAGCAACCCTCCCGGCCAGCACGGCCCAACCCGCAAGCGCAAAGCGCCGAGCGAGTATGCAGTGCAACTGAAGGAAAAGCAGAAAGCCAAGTACACCTACGGCCTGCTGGAAAAACAATTCGCAAATACCTACGTAGAAGCTGCCCGTTTGAAAGGCGCTACCGGTGAGAACCTGATCAAGCTGCTGGAAGCACGCTTAGACAATACCGTATACCGTATGGGCATCGCGCCTACACGCCCTGCTGCACGCCAACTGGTATCGCACAAGCACCTGATGGTGAATGGCGAAGTGGTGAACATACCATCATACAGCCTGAAACCGGGTGATGTGATAGAACTGAAACCAAAGAGCAAGGCCAACACTACCGTTACCGGTATGATCCGTGGGAAGAACATCAAGATCAGCTGGGTAGAGTGGAATGAAAAAGATATGAAGGGTACTTATATTACCCACCCTGAGCGCGAATATGTTCCGGAGAACATTAAGGAGCAGCTGATCGTGGAATTGTACTCTAAGTAATTGGTATTGTGGATGTTGTATCATCCACTTTACTGTTTAAATTAACAATCATAAACACAAATCAATATCAATATGGCCATATTGAATTTTCAAAAGCCGGACAAAATAGCTCTTCAGAAAACAACTGATTTTGAAGCGCAGTTCGAATTCCGTCCATTGGAGCCGGGTTATGGTGTTACCATCGGTAATGCTTTGCGTCGCGTACTGCTTTCCTCATTAGAAGGCTATGCGTTCACAGCCATCAGGATACCGGGTGCGGACCACGAGTTTGCAACTATTAAAGGTGTACTTGAAGATGTTACCGAGATCATACTGAACCTCAAGCAGGTACGCCTCAAAGCGGCCAGCGAAATGGGTGATTTTGCCGGTGAAAAAGTGGACCTCCATATCAAGGGTAAGGAAGTATTCACAGCGGGAATGATAGGCGAATCACTGCCTAACTTCCAGGTGATGAACCCTGACCTGGTCATCTGCAACCTGCAGCCGGGCACCAGCTTCCAGATGGAGCTGCATGTAGGCAAGGGCCGCGGCTATGTACCGGCTGAAGAAAATCGCCCTGCTGATGCGCCACTTGGCGTTATCGCGATCGATTCTATCTACACGCCGATAAAGAACGTAAAGTACACGATCGAGAATACACGGGTGGAGCAGCGCACCGACTTCGAAAAGCTGATCATGGAAGTTGTTACCGATGGTACCATCCATCCTGAAGAAGCGGTGAAGGAAGCATCACGCATCCTCATCCAGCACCTGATGATCATCACTGA
>CAIVKT010000752.1 GCA_903906615.1 uncultured Bacteroidota bacterium
CTTTCGCCCGCTGAAAAACAAACCTACATGGCCTGGGCAAATAACCTGTCGCAGCAATTGTATGCAAAAGTGTCGCCGGAGGATATAGCTGAAGACAAAAGACAACACGAACTAAAAAAAGCGAAGCAGAGCGGTAAATAACATTGCCTCGGCTTGTTTGTTCCGTCTACTCACTACTTTCCAGTCGCTCCACCTTTGTAATGCCGTCCAGTTGGCTGAGGCGGTTACAGAATTCATTGAGTTCTTCGCGGTCGTGAATGTAGATCATGATCTTGCCTTCGAATATACCATCGTTCGATTCTATACTCAATGAGCGCATGTTCAGCTTTAGCTCGCCCGAGATCACATTGGTTATCTTTTGTATCACGCCTATATCGTCATGGCCGGTAATGCCCACACCTGCCAGGAAGGATATTTCCTTGTTCTTGGCCCACTTGGTCTTTACGATCCTGTGGCCGTAGTTGGCCAGCAGTTGCGCAGCATTAGGGCAGTCGGTCCGGTGTACCTTCAGTCCTTCGCCCGATGTTACGAACCCGAACACATCATCGCCCGGTATCGGCTGGCAGCACTGCGCCAGCTTATACAATACGCGGTCTGACCGCTCTCCGAAGATGATGAGCTCTGCCGCCTTTCCCGGCTTTTGCTTGCCATGGTCTTCTTCTTGCGATTGTTTGATGTCCAGCTTTACTTCCTTGGCTATGTGTTGCAGCTTGTCGCCGTGTACCACAAAGTTCTTTAGCTCTTTAAGGTCCAATGCGCCCACGGCTATTGCATAATACAGGTCCAGAGGCGATTGTTTTTTGAAGTAATGTATCAGTTCATTCACATTGTGCTGCGACAGCGGCACTTTCATGTGGTCCAGCTTGCGGCGCAGGGCGTCTTTGCCGTCCTCGGCTATCTTGCGCTTGTCTTCTTTCAGGTACGTCTTTACACTCGATTTTGCTTTTGCCGTGATGAGGAAACCCAGCCAGTCTTCCGATGGGTTTTGTTTGGAGGAGGTGATCACCTCCACCTGGTCGCCGCTGTTCAGCGGGTGGCTCAGCGGCACCAGCTTATAGTTCACCTTAGCGCCTATGCAACGCCTGCCCAGTTGGGTATGTATATCAAAGGCAAAGTCGAGTGCGGTAGCGCCCTTGGGCAGTACGCGCATATCCCCCTTCGGGGTGTATATGTATATCTCTTCGGTAAACAGGTCGAGCTTAAAATCCTGTATGAAGTCAATGGTGTCTGTGTCCGGGTTGTTCAGCATATCTCTCAGGTGGTGCAGGAAGCTGTCCAGTTTACTTTCCTGTGCGGGTGCGCCGTCTTTATACTTCCAATGCGCGGCCAGGCCCTTCTCGGCTATTTCGTTCATCCGCTCGGTACGTATCTGCACCTCTACCCAGCGGCCTGCATTGCCCATCACGGTAGTGTGCAGGGCCTCGTAGCCATTGCCCTTGGGCACGCTTATCCAATCGCGCAGGCGGTCGGGGCTGGGGCGGTAAAAATTGGTGATGATGGAATATACTTTCCAGCAATCTTCCTTCTCTCTTTCCGGTGGCGATTTAAGAATAATACGGATGGCAAACAGGTCGTATACCTCATCAAAGGTCACATGCTTTTTGCGCATTTTATTCCAGATCGAGTTGATGGCTTTTGGCCTGCCATATATCTCGAAATCAAAGCCATTATTGATCAGTTCTTCTTTTATCGGCCTGATGAATTCGTTGATATACCGGGTGCGTTCGCGCTTCGTTTCCTTAAGCCCCTGCATGATCTCCGCGTACATCTCCGGCTGTGTATACTTCATGGCCAGGTCTTCCAGCTCCGACTTGATCTCGTACAGGCCCAGCCTGTGGGCGAGAGGAGAGTAGATGTATGTGGTCTCGGAAGAGATCTTTAATTGCTTCTCCCGGCTCATGCTGTCCAGCGTGCGCATATTGTGCAGGCGGTCGGCCATTTTTATGAGTATCACGCGCGGGTCATCAGCCAGCGTCAGTAGTATCTTCCTGAAGTTTTCCGCTTGTATGGTGGTGTCGGCTTTGATGTCCACCACATTCGATATCTTGGTGAGGCCATCTATGATCTTGGCGATCTGCACATTGAAATCGCGCTCTATGTCTTCGAGTGTTATCTCGGTGTCTTCAACCGTATCGTGCAACAGCGCGCATATGGCCGATGTTACGCCCAACCCTATCTCTTCCACCACTATACGCGCCACGGCCAATGGGTGCAGGATATAAGGCTCGCCCGATTTGCGGCGCATATCCCTGTGCGCCTCTACCGATATTTCAAAGGCACGCCGCAGCAGGGTTTTATCTCCTTTCTTTATACTCTCTTTCAGCGAGCGCAGCAATGCCCTGTACTCCCGCAGTATGAGCTTCTTTTCTTCTTCTTCGTTGTAGTTATATTGCGCCACCTGTGGCTCCGTGTGCTGTGTTGGCATATAGCAGTATCCGCTCCTTTTTTATAGGTATGATTGGTTCAAAAGGCACTACTAATTTACGAATAAAATGGCTTTCAACCTCCTTTTGCCATGAAATATAGCGTATTATAAAGTTTTAGCAACTTTTTGGCTACCCGGTTATGCCACTTGCAACAGGTTTTTCTATTACCTTTGGCTTTACCAATCTCATAGAATTTACCAGATGAAAAAAAACATAGCATTACTTGCAGGGGGCTATTCCGGCGAATACATCATATCCATACAAACGGCTGAAACCATAGAGAAGAACCTGGATGAAACGCTATACAATGTTTATAAAATAATCATCACCCGTGATGAGTGGTATTACCAGGACGGCGACAAGAAAGTATCTGTAGATAAAAATGATTTCTCCATTACCATCAATAAAGAGCATATCGATTTTGCCTGCGCTTTTATAGCCATGCACGGTACTCCCGGCGAGGATGGCCACATACAGGGCTACCTCGATATGCTGAAGATACCTTACACTACCTGCAATTCGATAGTGTCTGCGCTTACCTTCAATAAAAGCTATTGCAATAAGGTAGTAAAGGCATTCAATGTAGTGAACATAGCCAATTCGGTACACCTCATCAAGGGTGAGCCGTATTCTATGGGCGCTGTGCTGGATCAGCTAAAGCTTCCCCTGTTTGTAAAGCCTAATGAGAGCGGCAGCAGCCTGGGGGTAAGTAAGGTGAAAGAGGTGGGTGGCCTGTTGCCTGCTATAGAAAAGGCTTTTGGCGAAGACAACCAGGTGCTGATAGAAGAATTCATAGAAGGCCGCGAACTGACTATAGGTGTATACAAGGTCAATGGCTATATACATGCCTTGCCTGCCACCGAGATCGTGAGCAAGAATGAGTTCTTCGACTACGAGGCCAAGTATACACCCGGTGTTACTAACGAGATAACACCTGCCAAGATAGATGCTGTGCTGAAAGAACAACTGGAAACGAAGGCGACCTACATATACCGTCACCTCAATTGCCGGGGCATTGTGCGTATGGACTTCATCCTGCAGCGCAGTACCAACAAGCTTTTCTTCCTGGAAGTGAACACCATGCCCGGCCAAAGCGAGAACAGCATTGTGCCGCAGCAGGTAAGGGCCTCGGGCAGGGAGCTAAAGGATTTCTATGGCGAAATATTAGAAGAGAGTATTAAAACACATACTGTATAATTTCAATCATTTTTATACAGCCGCATTGATATGGAAACAAGTGTAAAAAAGTCTTTCTGGTTCAACCTGATGCTTGTGCTGCTCACTTTTGTGCTGCTGTACATAGCGTTCTTTGCCACGCTGCATTGTGTTACCAAGCATGGCGAGGAACTGGTGATACCGGGCGTAAAAGGCCGTAACATGAACGAGGCCGTACAAACGCTCAAGAACATGCGCTTCGAGGTATTTATTGACTCCACTTACGAGCCTGATTCCAAGCCGCTTGCGGTACTGAAGCAGGTGCCTGACAGCGGCGCTGTGGTAAAGGAAGGCCGTACCGTATTCCTTACCGTGAATATGCTGAACCCGCCGCATATACCCATGCCCAACCTGGTGAATCTGTCTTTCAGGAGCGCGGAGATGCTGCTGAAAAATAACAAGCTGCTACTGGGCGATACCACCTACAAGCCCGATGTAGCTGCGGGCGCTATACTGGAACAGAGATACAAAGGCGAAGACATAAGGCCGGGCGAGATGATAGCGCAGGGCAGCAAGGTAAGCCTCGTGATAGGCGATGGGTTGGGCAATACGCAGTTTGATGTGCCGGCCGTTACCAAAATGTCGGTAGATGAGGCGCTTACCTTACTGGCACAGTACAATGTACAGCCTATTATTACCGCAATAGACCAGATGTCGCAGATCACGGATACCGCCTCTGCTATCATTATAGATCAGTCGCCAAGGGCTATTAATGAGGCCGGTGTAGCCAATCGCATCAAGCAGGGAGATATTATAGATCTTATTATTATGCAAAATCCTGAACCTACAGATTTCCCCGACAACAATACAACACCCGGTTCTTCCGTTAATAATGGTGCTGGCAAGGATGCCGCCAAAAAAGACGCGGGTAATAAAGATGCCGCTAATAAGGATGCCGCAAAAAAAGCAAAATAAAGTGACCAGATCAGTAATATACGGGCTATTGTTGCTCATCGTTGTCTTATCGGCATTTACTGCCGGTGCACAGGGATATGGAGAACATGCAGGGCCGGTGCGCTACAACCCTGCACTGGCTGGTAAAGATAACCCAACTCATGCCCGCGCCTCCGGCCGCACTACCGCCGCCGCGCTTACCTTGCCTTTCTTCGAAGATTTTACCTACTACGGCCCTGTACCAGATAGCAACAAATGGGAAGACTTCGAGGTGTACATCAACAATACAATGGGCCAAAACCCAATAAGCAGGGGTGTGGCTACTTTTGATGACCTGGATGGCAGGGGTATACCTTACGACTCCTTTAATAATTCAGACTTCCGCTTCGCGGATAGCCTCACCTCCCGGCCTATAGATCTGAGCGCTAACACGCCTGCCGATAGCGTGTACCTGAGTTTTTTTTACCAGCCGCAGGGCAATGGATTTTATCCGCTATCAGGTGATTCGTTATTCCTGTATCTCAAAGACAGGTACGGCAACTTTACCAATGTATGGTCTATACCCGGTACC
>CAIVKT010000753.1 GCA_903906615.1 uncultured Bacteroidota bacterium
CACCTACCCACAAAAAGGTGGCTGCGTTTCCGCAGCCACCTCATCATAAGCTTATACTTAATTTTCAATTATTCAACAACCAGCTTCTTGGTAGTTACCTGTGTGCCGGTGATGGTTTGTACTATGTACATACCCTGTACTGATATTGCGTTATGTGGTATCAGCACATGTGCTTCGTTGCCGCTGATCAGCTCATTGGTAGTGTATACCACCTTGCCGGTAATGTCTGTAACCACTATGCGGGCGGTAACGTTGTCCATATCTTTGATGATCACATAAGCATCGCCATTGGTTGGGTTGGGCGCTACAACCACATCAGCAGTACCTGCAACTACATTGCTCACGCCTGCAGGCCATGGGCTGAAGTTGACACGGTCCATATAGAAGTTATTGCCGCTGCTGTAAGAGCCGGTAACTGTAGTGCCGTCATATCCTACTGCTATACCTGGTTTGTAGCGGAAACGGAATACGGTATAGTTGGTCCTTGCTGCCGCAGGTATATTGATGCTCATAGGAGCCCAGTCAGCCTGTGATACAGGCGCATAAGCAAACGCATACTCACCCTTGTTGGATATCTGCGATTTAGTAAGCGTGGTCAGCGTAGTCCAGGTATTAGACCTGTCGGTAGAATAGTCGATCTCCAATGCGTCATTGATATCTAACGAATTGGCAGAACGGGAAGCGCCTGAGTACATATAGTTGAGGCTACAGGCACCGCTGAAACCGGAAAGGTCAACAGGTATACTGAACATATCGTCAAAGTCGCCGATAGGCTCGCCTGTAGTAGGATATATGCCGAAGCTTGGGTTCAACCTGCTATCGAAACCGGTATACATCATGGAGCTGTCGTCATAAAAACCTACACCTGCAGGCTGCCATTTGAACTCATTGTTGTAATAATTAAAGGTGGGCCATTGTGCGGCAGTAGCGCCCTTGAATTCTTCGTAATAGCCCGAAGCTGCCATACCTGTAGCCTGCGCCACAAATATTGGAGTGGAGGAATTAGTAGTAGTAGCTGTGTGGTTGCCTGAATCCGCAAGGGTAACATTAGCCCATCCCGGTGTAGAGAAATTAGTCGAAACATTAGAACCCGTTGAAGTGCTGGTAGTCGCTCCGTTCCCTAAAGTCCATTTGCGGGATACGATCGTGTCGTTCCAGCTTTCATCTTTAAACGTAAGGCCGGCAGGCAAGCTACCTAATTTAGCGCAGGTAAAATACTGCATAACACTACTGTGCGCATTATACACAGCATATTCTACTATTGGCGGAAGATCAGGCATTGGCGCGAATGTACTATCGGTAGCATTGATCTTTACACCTGTACGAACCAGGTTGGCACCCGACCACAGATTATTACGGCCTGCCACATCGCTGTTCAGCGTAGTGTGCATACGTGTTACCTGTCCTTTGGTAAACATCTTAGCGCAATAAGTATAGTCCATGATGTTCAATGTATTGGTCGTATCGGGGTAATTCACCAATGAGTCATTGCCATGTATATCTGTGTATATCTTAAAGTAATTTTCGGCACAGGCAGTGTCATACATGCTGGTCGGCTCGCTGCTGATGAGGCCGGGTTGGCAGCCACCTTCCGCGTGTCCTTTTGTTGGCGGGGTATCATCCACATCATCATCGCCGCAGGCTACCTGCGGGTTATTAGTATTGCCCCATGGGTGGTACAGGTTCATCATATGTCCCATTTCATGGTTAATGGTATGCGGAACACCGAGGTAACCGGCAAGTGCAATAACACCATCGTAAAAAGGAATACTTGCTACATCGGTAGCAAAGTGCGCATATGCGGCAGCCATACCATTCGCAGCGCTCATGGTATTCACGGTCCATATATTCACATAGCTTGTTGGGTCCCAGTCATCCAGTTTGGCCTGCTCACCACCTTCGTAGGTCAGGTAAGACCGGTGACGGGTAATACCCTTGGTTGGGTTGCCGTTAGGGTCAATAGTAGCCAGGTGCAGGCGAATACGCGGATTCCCTATATATGGTATAAAATTAGGTGTATAATGCGCCACATAAGCGGAATCATTATCATGATGACCGGCATATACCGGGTTCCACATGTTTTTGAGCGTGTCAAAGATCACGGAGTCTTGTATATAATCTCCGGTACCATAGCTAATGCCAGTAGGATTATAATCATGTATTATATGAATAACGATTGGAATATCATACCAAAAGGTCGCGCTGTCCAGTTCGCTTGCATCAGCAGTGGTTCTGTGCGCTGCCATTTTACTGAGATCAATGTTTTTTAAGCCAGCTTTTACCTGGGCATCAAAGTCTGCCTCAGACTTTAATATCTCAGGGTGCGTCAGCAACAACTGCTGGCGGGCCTCTGTTGATCCGCAGGGCTGCTTAGCCTGGCCCTGGGCATAGCCTTTACCCGTGAGGCATGCAACTGCGAATAACAGGAATAGATACTTTTTTTTCATTTGTTAGTAGTTATAAAGTTCCAAAGTTAAAATAAAAATACACTTTTCACAACAATTTATTCATCTGTTTAAAAACAATGACATTACATCAGCTATATACTATAATAGACGTAACTTCTGGCGTAAATCTTGGGTATTTCAAAAAAAATATTTTTTCTGCTCAAAATACTTAATTCACAATTATCTTCTTCATCGCAGATGTGCCTGCCACCGATACCACACGCAGTTAATAAATATCACGGGGCCAATCTTCTCTAGGAATGCAGCCTGCACCACTCACTATGCCTCTATTCACACACTGCCTATGCTATTAAAAACAAACGCCTTCATTTGTTCGTAGGCATAGAAGTATAAGACTGGCCACAAGCCTCGGCTAAAAAAACGAGGCACGATGCCAATAAATATTTCTTTACTCCACTATCTGCAATTTGCAATAAAAATAGCCTCTTAAAACGGCAGGCTATTTTATGTAGTACCAGTATATAAAAAGATCCAGGCAGAACCGGGATCTTTTTATTGAAGTAATCAGGAAGAAGCTATTAATAAACCACCAGTTTCTGCGTGGTAGCTACTCCATCATTAATGAGCGTTATAAAGTACATACCTGCTGCAGGTGTGGCCGAGCGGGGTACTTCCTGCTGCTGCACGCTATTGGCGGTATATGTTTTGTTTGCGCTGAAAATCACCTTACCGGTAATATCTGTTATGGTATAGCTTGCTGCACCATCATTGCCTGTCTTAAAAATAAGCTGGCAGCCATTGGTAGCCGGGTTGGGGAATACATTGAAAGGGGTACCTGAGTTCACCACATCTTCTACGCCCGCAGGGAAAGGAGAAATAGAGAACTTATCGAGGTAGAGGTCATTGCCCCCGTTGCCCGGCCAGTAGCGGAACCTGAAGAAGGTATTGGCAGTACGGTAAGTAGCAGGTATATCCACACCCTTGGCTACCCATTGGCTCGCGCTCGTTGGTATGAATTCATTATTGTATAATCCGTTATTAGCCAATGTGGCGCTGTTGTAACCGGCTATCTTCGTCCACCTTGTGCCACCGCTGATGCTGGCATCTATTTCCATTGAGTCATTCACAATAGTGGTACCACCACCAATGCCATGCCTGGTAACAGCGCCCGCCGTGTAAAAATTAAGGAACACATTGCTTGTTGTATTAGAGGCCAGGTTAAATGCAGGTGTATAGAAGTCATCATGATCGCCTATAGCATCGCCGGTGATCCTTTGAGATGTATCAAATGAATGGTAACGCACACAGGTGTTATCACCATAGCCTGCGCCTGTATAGAACTGCCATTGAAACTGGTTGTGGTAATAATTGAACATCGGCCAGTTGCTGATAGCTGCCTCACTGGTAAAGTTTTGCTGGTAGCCCCCTCCGCCAACCGTAGTAGTATCAGCGGCATATACAGCCTGTGTGTTGATGATAGAATCAGAGCCTGCATTAGAGTTAGCTACCAGTTTCACCGTTACCCAACCCGGAACAGTGAATTGGTTGGAAACTGTTGAGGTGGATGTAGATGTAGGATTGGTAGCGCCGTTGGAGAAAGTCCATCGCACACTTGAAATGGTATCATTCCAGCTTGCATTGCGGAAGGCGAAGCTGCCTGCATTATTGAAGGTCATAAAGAATGTCCTTGCATCTGTGATTGCGCCTGCGCCTGTAGCTTTATTCATAATGAAATCTGCAACGGGTGGCAGGTCGGGCATTGGAGCGAGTGCGCCGGTAGCAGCAAGGTTTGCAGGAGAGTAAAGATTGTTCCTTTCGGCAGTAGCGCTGGTGAGTGCCGCACGCATGCGCATTGTCTGGCCTATGGTAAACATCTCCTGGCAATAGGTATAGTCCATTATATTTTGCGCGTTGGTAGTATCCGGGTAGTTAACTACCGAATCCATAACGCCGGTAAGAACAGAAGTATAGGTCTTGGTATAACCTGTAGCGCATACCGTGTCGTATATGGCAGCAGGTGTGCAACCTGACGGCAAATGGCCCTTTGTAGGCGGGGTATCATCAACACGGTCATCGCCGCAGGCAACATCCGGGTTGTTGGTATTGCCCCACGGGTGCTCCAGGTTCAGTACATGGCCCAGTTCATGAGGGATGGTCTTGGTGGTGTTATCGGTATAATCATACAGGCAGATGACACCATCATAATAAGGCTGGTAAGTAAAGCTGCTGGGGAAATAAGCATAGGCTGCCGCACCCGCATCTTCTGCACCAAACGTGTTGATCAGCCATATGTTTACATACATATTCGGAGGCCACTGATTGAATTTGGCCTCATCATCTCCGCTCATCGACAGGTAAGATTGGAAACGCACAATACCCTTTGTAGGCTTGCCGTTAGGGTCAATAGTGGCCAGGTGCAACCTGATCTTTGGGTTGCCAATATAAGGTATAAAAGGCGTGATAACACCTGATGTATCGGCATTCTGTTTCATGTATACTATAGCCCAGTAAGCAGCGGCTTCGTACAAAGCATCATCGCTTACGTTTTCCACACCATAATCATGTATCACGTGCACTACAAGGGGTATATCGTAAGTAGTGGTATCGGGGCCGGCAGCGGTGGTCCGCTCAGCGATCTTAGCTTTGATCTGTGCCTCAAACTGTTCTTCGTACTGGGCGATCTGGGGATATTGCTTTACTAATTTCTGATAATGCTCATCCGTTGTACATGGCTTTTGTGCTATAGCCGAAGTTGCTATGCACACGATAGCCGATAACGTTACTACAAACTTATTAAACATGATTTAAAATTGGTTTTTTAAAAAGACGGCGTGAAGGTAGGCATATTTGAGCAGGTAGCCGTAATTGTATTAAAATATGACAATTACATTAAAAAGGCATTAGTAAATCTAATGCGCGGATAAATGATTTGGAATTAACGGTTAAGGCTGCTAATTTAGCCGGGTAATACAAGCGGAAGTAGCTCAGTTGGTAGAGCATCAGCTTCCCAAGCTGAGGGTCGCGGGTTCGAGTCTCGTCTTCCGCTCATTTAAAATAGCCTCTGAATATCTCAGTGATATTCGGAGGCTTTTAGTTATAAATTCCCTGTTATCGAATTAGCTCTTAGGGTCCAGCGCTTTTCTAATGCGCTCAGATACGTCCTGCAGGTGGTACTTGCTCATCTTGTCTGATGTACCGGGTATAGCTGCGTTTATCTGCGTTTTCAGCGCTATCAGTTGCGCACGTGCCACCGAGGTCACATCCGTGGTCTTGGTATTCACACTTGGCAGAAATGGATTTGGTGATGCCTGCGGTGTGGTGTTCAGCAAATTGATCAGCGCTTCCACATATGCCTTTTGCAGGCTGCGGCGATAGCCGTCTATTGCCTTTTTAGTGCTCAGTTCGCTCCACACACCCTTCTTCACATCATTCATCATATCATCAATGCTGTAGGTGTCTTTTTCACCAAAGCGGTTGGCAGATACGGCCATCCTGTTGAGGCGCGTAACTGAGAACAGCCCATTGATCACATTCGATTGCACATTGCCCACCATTTCATTAGAAACAGGATTGTTGATCTTGTTGAGGATGCCTTTATCCAGCAGCCAGGTAGGTGTTTCAAACAATTGCTTGTTCAGGAAGGCTACTGCCTCCTGCTGTATCGCCTTTGGCGTAGGCTCATACACATCTTCGCCCACCTGCTCTATGCTCTTCGGCGTTTCGTACACACCACCTACATTCTTCAGCACGTGGTTCATGTAGCGATTGTACTGGCCTACCAGTGCGCTGTACATATCGCGCAGGTTGTCGTATTTGTCTGCGTCTTCTTTCGTCCACTCCGGCAGCTTCACTATAATGCGCTTCAGGTTCATGATGCCATACTCACTGGCCTTCATGCTGTTATCGCCCAGGTCTTCGGTCTGCGAGCGGGGGTCGAAGGGGTTGCTCTCTGTGCCAAACCACAGGCGCGGGTTGGAGCGCAGGCTGTCTATTACCCACTGGTTCACTATTTTTTTATCTTCTTTTTCCGTTTTGGCAAACGTGGCCTTATACCCCCACTCAATCGCCCACTTATCATACTCCCCTATCCGCGGGAACAAGCCCACCTCGCTGATGTTGTCCTCGGGCTGTGCCACATAATTAAAGCGGGCATAGTCCATTATA
>CAIVKT010000754.1 GCA_903906615.1 uncultured Bacteroidota bacterium
CTGCATTTGCTGTGGTTGCGGCTGGCCTTGTGGCTGTGGCGCTGCGTTCTTCACATCTACTACTTCCACATCAAAGGTAAGTATAGAGTTAGCAGGAATGTCTGCTCCCTGTGCCTGTGGCCCGTAAGCCAGCGGGGAAGGTATGTAGAATATAGCCTTGCTGCCTTTCTTCAACAACTGTACGCCTTCGTCCCAGCCCTTGATCACCTGGCCAACACCTACGTTAAAGGTAAACGGCTGCACATGTCCTTTTGCAGGGTCGGTGTTTGAGTCAAATTCTTTTCCGTCCAGCGTTTTGCCCGTATAGTTCATTGTTACTGACTGGCCCTTAGCTATCTGCGCGCCGCTGCCCGGCTTTACTATACTGTAGTAAAGGCCCGATGCTGTTTTTGTTGGCTTCAGATTGTTCTTTGCAAAGTAGTCCTGCAATATCTTATCATCTATTGGCGCCTGGGCTGCAGATTTTTCGCTCATTTCCTTCATCATCTGCTCTTTCTTGGCATCCATATCTTTCTGGTATTGCTCCATCGATTTGATAGATACTATAGACATGTTGATGGTGATCTTGTTGCCTTTCTTCAACCATGGTGGCAGTTGTTTCTGGGCAGGCGGTAAGTTCTTTAGCAAGGTGTCGCAAGAGATAACTACTACCGCGCTGTCGCCTACTGAAAGCAATGGGAATATGGCCTGTAGGTCGCCGCCTTTCTTCACTTCTTCCACACGCATTACGCCCGGTGCACCCTGCATCCTGGAGTTAGCCAATGTAAATGTATCTGCTTTCGCTACGATGTTGAATTCAACGATATCGCCCATAGCGGCTGTTTTGCCGGGCACATCCTTGATGATCTTGTATTCCAGGCCTTTGTATTTTTTAAAGCCATTGTTGCTGCCGCAGCTTGTTGCGCCGATGGCGAGTGCGCTTATCAAAGCGATCGGTAAGAACCTTTTTATCATGTCTGTTTATTTATGTTTGTGTTTATGTTTTATTATTTTGGGTGAATATCCGACAAAATTTTCTTAAAATATACTATTGTTTCCGCTAATGATGTTTTTGTGCGACCGCCTGATGCGTTGAAATGCCCGCCACCATCAAAGTAATTCCGGGCGAAGGAGCTTACATCAAAATCGCCCTTGCTGCGGAAAGACATCTTCACCTCATCGGTACGCTCAGTGATCAGTGTGGCAAATTTGATGCCCGCTATGCTCAGCGGATAATTTACCAATCCCTCTGAATCGCCGCTCTGTATGCCAAACAGGTTCATATCCTTGCGGGATAAGGTAATGAGTGCCGAATTGTATTTACGGAAAACCTCCATTCTTTCAATCAGCACATACCCCAGGAAGCGCATACGGCTTTCGCTCCACGAGTCATATACCTGCTCGTGTATGCGCGTATGATCCAGCCCGCGGCCTATCAGGTCGGCAGCCATTATATGAACCGCCGCGCTCGTTATCGGGAATTTGAAAGAACCCGTATCGGTCATCAGCCCGGTATACAGGCAGGCGGCAATATCCAGGTCGATCAAAGCATTATCGCCACATTGGTTGATGAAGTCAAACACCATTTCGCAGGTGCTGCTCTTCTCCGGTAGGCTGGTTCCATAGTCCCATACTGGCTTAGGGAACAGGTGGTGGTCTATCAGTATCTTAGGCTGCGTAGCTGCTGCCAGCGGCTGTTCCAGGTGCTTGGTACGGCTATAGTCATTAAAATCTACACAAAATATAAGGTCTGCGTTGCCCAGGGCCGCCAGCGATGCTTCCGGCTTAGCCTCATAGTTCAGCATTCCCCTGGTGCCGGGCATCCATTCCAGGAAGTCGGGTATCTCACCCGGCGATACCGGCGATACATCATGCCCCTTTTTGGTGAGGTA
>CAIVKT010000755.1 GCA_903906615.1 uncultured Bacteroidota bacterium
ACCATTTCCATGGCTTCCTGCTCATCTTCTGTGTTCACTACACACCAGATCATGTTGCGGTGCATGGATACGCTGTAAGACAGTATACGCCCATCGGAGAACAGCTTGTTGATATGCTCGCGATGGGCGGGCACAGCAGCAGCTATTTCATCCGTAAATTCAGATAGCTCTAACTGGAATAAATAGGCGGCCATGAGGTGTTGCTCCGGTAAATAAAAGCGTTATCGCAATAAAGACACGTTACCCGACTTCTTGAATTCCTTACCGTTGACACAGAAGATATCTGCCTCCCAAACGTACACACCCTCCGGGGCAGGCTTGCCATTGTAGGTGCCATCCCAGCGCTGTGTAGGGTCTGTGGTCTCGAACATCTCCACACCCCAGCGATCGAATATGCGGAAGTAGTTGAGCTTGATGACTTCTTTATTTAGGATACCAAAGCTGTTGGTCAAATAGCTTTCGCTGTTTGGCGCAAATGCGTTGGGCAGGTATACATCACCACAATCTACGTGTATCACTACGGTATCTTTGCCCATGCACCTGAAGGTGTCATCCAACTCGGTAACTGTGAGGTAATAAGTGAAGTCGTAAGGTACATTAGCTACAGGGAAAGGTATCTGCGGATCGCTCAGGAAATCGAGCGGAAACCAGCTATAAGAGAAACTCCTGTAACCTGATGTATCGTAGAGATTAGTGTTTGGCCCACCAATGATGGTGCTGGCGCCGTCATGTATCCAGCGGTCGGGGCCGGCATCAGCCTTCACCCTGCTCACATGCACCCTTACTGTAGTATCAACGATACAGCCGGAAGGGTAATATAAAACTACGGGATAGCTGGTAGAGTATTGTGGATATACCCTTACTGAGTCTTTGATCAGGTTGGTAGTATCGATATTGTAACCGGTCTGCCACCTGATAGAATCAGCAAGCGTAGACACTGCGTAGAGGCGGATGGTATCACCCTGGCAAAGCGTGGTATCATCGTTCATAGCAATTGGAGGAGGCGCTATAACGGCAATTGTTTTACAATCCACACGGGCATTAGGCATACCCTGGTTCACTACAAAGTAGATGTTGTACACACCCGGAGTAGTGTATTCATATACAGGCGGTATGATCTCGGAGAAAGAAGGTATGCTTGAATTGTGGCACTCTTCAAAGTCAATACGGGTAAGCGTGCTGTCGGCAGGGTTTACAATGAAACCACTCAGGTTATCGCCGTTTCGCAGTACGCTGGAAATAGATGATGGGAAGTTTTCCGCGCCTACGTTGTTATAATCAACCGCTTTATAATTAGGCCCTGTAGCGCCGCCCGGCATCTGGATACCGATGAGCTGGCTGGTAGTGCTGTCGGTGATATAGGCGTAGAGGTCGCCGCAATCCCTTGTGATGGTGATAGACGATGGGGCATTCAGCCTGTAGTTGAAGGTGGTAGGCGACTGTGTAGGCAATAATGTAGGATCGTAAATGATGCTGGCAGCAATAGCTGTTTGCGCGGGCGCCAGGGTTGGGCCAAGATCTATACGCGATACATTGCTGTTGAGCCCTCCATTGGTAACGAACAGGTACCAGTTCTTCTGATCATAAACAGCAGCAAGGTCGGTAGGGCCGCTGAGCGTACCTGAAACGTTGCCGTAGTCGTACATCAGTGGCGTGTTCGATACGTTGAAAGAGAAGTCGAGCAATATCAGTTCATTGGTATTGTGGTTCACTACGTAGCCGTACCAGTTGTAGTTGGCATCCTGTGCTACGAAAAGGCCTTTAGGATAATTGAGCAGTCCATTGTAGTTACCGAAATTAGCCACATTGGGGTGCGGGTTGTTCAGGTGCGGGCCAAAATCAACACGGCCGAGGGTAGATGTGGCATTATCAAAACCACCTGAAACGAATACGAACCATTTGTGCGCAAGCGTATCCTTGAGGATGTACAAAGAAGTAGGATTGAGTGGGAGGCCGTTATCGAGGCTGCCGAAATTAGTAGTGGTAGGGGTATTGGTAAGGTCGTTGCCAAAGTTGAGGCGTATCAGCTCCCTTGTTTGTGAGTTGATGACGAAGCCATAAAAGCTGCCACTGTCCTCAGCAATATCTATGTTGGTAGGGATATGGAAACCAAAGTTGTTGCCGAGGTTGGTGCCTGTGGGTGCATTGAGCAGGAAACCGGAGCAAAAGCCCCAGTAGTAGGACTGCGCATGGTACACATTGCTATCCGGCAATACGGTCACGGGCTGGTTGATACACACTGTATCAGGAGCCAGGAACAAGGAATCGGGCGAGTATGTCAGCACTTGCGCGTTGGCTGAATTGAGCTGTGCCAATACCAACAGCAGTACGATAAGTAAGCTTTTTTTCATAATGTATGACGTAATCTCCCGCTAATATATGACGATTCCACCGAAACTTGATACCAAAAGCGTATTTTTATTTCCATAAACCAAAAATAGATGTTGTTAACGATCAAACCGGTAAGTTTATTAACTGTAAGTATATTGTTTTTTACTGCCCTTGCAGCCTCCCCTGCCCAGGCAAAAGAGGGAGTATGGATACCCGCCACACTGAAAGCCCATGAAAAAGAAATGCGCCACGAGGGGTTGGAAATACCAGTAGACCAATTGTATAATGATGCCGGCACGGGCCTGAATAATGCCGTGGTACTCTTTGGGAAGGGCTGCACGGGCGAGCTGATCTCGGGAAAGGGACTGATACTGACCAACCACCATTGCGGATACGGCAGCGTGCAGGGACTGAGCAGCACTGAGAACGATTATTTTGCCAATGGCTTCTTTGCGCCAAACATGGAGGGGGAAATACCCTGCAAGGGGCTGACTGTGACCTTCATCCGCAGGATGGAGAATGTGACCAACAAAATACTCGCAGGCATAAGCGATACCATGCGGGATGAGCAACGGGACGCACTGGTGTTGCAACATATAGCCAAAACAGAAAAAGAATACATGGCCGCCACGCACCTGGACGCGCAGATAAAGCCCTACTTTGAGGGCAACCAATATTGGGTGGCCATAACAGAAACCTACAGGGACATAAGGCTGGTGGGCTTCCCACCCAATGGCATAGGGGCCTTTGGCGGCGATGTGGAGAACTGGATATGGCCAAGGCATACGGGAGATTTCAGTATGTTCAGGGTGTATGCAGGGACTGATAATAAGCCCGCCGACTATGCAAAAGGCAACCAGCCCTACCAGGCAGCGCAGTTTTTAAGCATCAATACCTCCGGCTATAAAGAGGGCGACTTTACGATGGTGTATGGCTTTCCCGGCACTACGAAGGAGTACATATCTTCTTATGAGCTGAAGCAGGTGTACTCTATCACAGACCCCATAAGCATAGCAGCCCGCAGCCGCAAGCTGGATGTATGGACTAAGCATATGGGATTGACGAGAGAAAATTTCATCAAATACACCTCTAAGCGCGCAGGCGTAGCCAATGGCTGGAAGAAGTGGCAGGGCGAGGTGCGCGGGCTACAGCTGAACAATGCCACGGGCAAAAAGGAAGCGTATGAAAAAGTATTTCAGAAGTGGGCAGATACGGTGAAGGGCATGCCGTACGCCAAGGGATTGCTTGCTGATATGAAAAGATCGGCAGAGAAAGCCGACCCGTTCATTAAACAAGACCAGTACAATAAAGAAGCCGTACTGGGCATAGAACTGGTACAGCAAGGCAGCGCGGCAGAATCATTGATCGCTTGTTTCAGGCTGGGGCTGGGTAAGGACGCGCTGGAAGATACTTTGAAAAAAGTAGTGAGCGGAATGGCAGGCTTCTATAAGAACTATGATGCAGCAACAGACAAAGATGTATTCGAATCGCTGATGACTCTGTACTTCACCAAGTGCGCCGCATGGCTGCCGGAGGAATTTGCCACACAATACCGCGCGCATAACCAGGACATCAATGCGCTGGCGGATGATGTATACAGCAACTCCATGCTGGCAGCACAGGATAAGCTGAATGCCTTTGCCACAGCTGCATCGGCTGGCGACAGCACAAAAATACTTACCGACCCTGCCTGGCTATTGTATAATGCCGTAAACACTATGCGCAAAGAAAAGATAACGCCCATACTCAAAGAATACTACGCGCATATGCACTACCTGGACCGGTTATATATGAAGGCGCAAATGGCGATGAATAAGAAGAAAGATTTTTACCCGGATGCTAACCTGACACTGCGATTATCTTACGGGCAGGTGAAAGGGCTGAAGCCTGATGGATCTGCCAAATACTCCTACCAAACGAAGCTGGATGAGGTGGTGGCGCTGGACGATAGCACACAGGATATTTTTAAAGTACCTAAGAAATTAAAGGATCTGTACCGCAAGAAAGACTATGGCCGCTGGGGCGTGAATGGCACTATGCCGGTGGCCTTTATTGCCAGCAACCATACATCGGGCGGGAACTCGGGCAGCCCTGTGCTGAATAAAAAAGGTGAACTGATAGGCCTTAATTTTGACCGGGCCTATGAAGGCACTATGAGTGATTATTATTTTGACCCGAACCGCTGCCGCAATATCTCGGTGGATATACGGTATGTGCTGTTTATCGCTGATAAATTTGGTGGTGCGGGCTGGCTGGTGGATGAGATGTGGATTGTTAAATCACAGGGGGGAAATTCCAGGCATTAAAATTCCAAATTCCAGCGAACAGATTCCAAATCTATCCCGATAGTTTATTAGGATAGATTTGAAATTTCTTTTACAAATTACCGGCAAGATACTTCTGCAACTCATCCTTAATAATATAGAGCGGGGAGGCTATGGCATTGACGTATTGGAAATTGCCTTCGCGGTCGTTTTTTATAGCCAGCTGTATGCCGCTGGCTTCGCTCTGCACAGCGTTTGCGAGGTATTTGCCGCGTATGGTGTCATAGAACAAATAGGGCGCACCTGATGAACCAAACCTGAAATAACCTTTCACAAGATAGCGGTAACCTTCGAAGATGTAATTGCCGCCAATATCATCGGGGAAGATGCCGAAGTGATCGAGCAGGCCCTCTATTTTGGCATCATTGAGCAGGCGGCCGGCAGGGCCATTTGGCGAGGCCTGCAGGCAATAAAAATCTTCTTTCAATTCATCTAGGAAGGTTAGGTCAATATCTATGGCAGGTATCTTATTAATGATCTCCGCGGGAGTGTCTACTATTTTGTACAGCGTAATATCCGCCTCATAAAAAGCGTGTACCAGCGCCACCTCTACCAAAAAGGTATGGCGGTGCGCGTCATTATCATACATCACCTTATGCTCATTGAAGAGCCCGGTGAGCGCAGGGTCATTATAGAACGCTTTTTCTTTGAACTGGATCATAAGATGTGGGGTACAAATCTTTTTCTCGGCGAGGGATACCCAGCGCGTGTCAAACCGTTTCTGCTTCAGTACATTGGCTATGGCCTGCAGGTTCACCGGGTCTATACTATTGAGGTAGCGCTTGTGGGTGTAGCCATCGTAAAAATAATGAGCGTCCATCAGGCGGGTCTGTGAGCCATCGAGTTTTGGGAACAGTTCCCGCTTATAAAGGTCTTCGCTGATGGAGCGGTAAAATCCCTGTTGCGTGCGCAGGTTGTGCGCCGCACTGAGAAAGTAGCCATTGCCGATGTGAAAAGAGCATATATTATTCTCCAGGGCGCGCCGCTGCGGCTCATCGGCATTATATACCCAGGTGATGTGATGCAGCGGTGAAGTCTGCTCATCTATCAGTTTCAGCTTTTCGTTCATCGCGGCATTGCCGTTGTTGTTATAGAGGTCGAGTAACATAGAGATGGATTGGGAGTGTGAAAATAAGAAAAGGGGGTGAAATAAGGCGGGATTTGCGTTTTATTAAGTACAGGTAATGGCTGTCACAAGTATTTTTACACGGTCTAAAAAAATAATATTACTTTGACGATAGAATTCCCAAACAACAACGCACATACTATGTTACAGATCTCCCACCTTTCCAAGACCTATCCTAATGGCGTAAAGGCGCTGCAGGATGTTTCACTTGATATTTCCAATGGCATGTTTGGCCTGCTGGGGCCAAATGGCGCGGGCAAATCGAGCCTGATGCGCACCATAGCCACACTACAGGATGCCGACTCGGGTACCATCACCTTCAACGGTATAGATGTGCGCAAGCAGAAAGCCGAGTTAAGAAAAGTGCTGGGCTATCTGCCGCAGGAGTTTGGCGTATACCCCAAAGTATCGGCAGAGGAGATGCTGCATTATATAGCCCGGCTGAAGGGTATATCAAATGATAAAGAACGTAAAGAACTGGTAAAGGCCCTGCTGGAGCAGGTGAACCTGTATAACCACCGTAACAAGGCATTGGGCGGCTACTCGGGCGGCATGAAGCAGCGGTTTGGCATAGCGCAAGCACTGATAGGCGACCCAAAGCTCATTATAGTAGATGAACCAACGGCAGGGCTGGACCCCGCAGAGCGGCTGCGTTTCAATAACCTGCTGAGTGAAATAGGTGAGCATATCATTGTGATACTCTCCACCCACATAGTTGATGATGTGAGCGCACTGTGCAACGATATGGCCATCATAGCCGGCGGCAAGGTAGTGCAGCGCGGCAACCC
>CAIVKT010000756.1 GCA_903906615.1 uncultured Bacteroidota bacterium
CGCAGCTTTAATTCTATTGTAGAAAAGTCTATAGAGATCATTGCAGAACCTCAAAAATAGGCTGTTTTGAACAAATGCAACGCCTTAGTTGGTCTTAGTGAGATTATCGAAACACGACCAACCTCGCGCAGGACAGAAACTGTGTAACTACCCGCCTGGCAGTGAGCTTGTCGAACTAGGAGGGGACGATGTTACAAAACGGCGAAGCAATCTTTGTAACATCAGGGGTGGTTAGGCTCGCGCAGTGCAGGTAGCTCATTCGTACGGCACGTAGTTCATTCGACATCACCCTCTCCTTTGGAGAGGGCCGGGGAGATGTCTCACCAATTCCCGCCGGTGTTGGTGTTCCTCACCAACGCCCTCGCACAGGACAGATAGCCCAACCAAACTTTCCCGGTACAAGTTCCCGTTTTTTCTGCGGGAGGGTTGGGGTCTTCTCGCGAAAAAACACCATCACAAAATAACACCCACATTTACCCGAAACGCTTTAACTTTAATCTATGAAAACAAAGCAGGAAATAGTAGAGAACTGGCTGCCCAGGTACACCGGGCAGGAGCTCAAAGATTTTGGGGAGTATATACTGCTCTGCAACTTCAGCAACTACGTAGCCCTCTTTGCCGATATGCACAAAGTACCTGTGGTGGGCCTCGACAAGCCCATGCAATGCGCCACTGCCGAGAACATCACCATCATTAATTTTGGTATGGGCAGTCCCACTGCCGCCACGATGATGGACCTGCTCTCTGCGATCTCACCCAAGGCAGTATTGTTCCTGGGTAAGTGCGGCGGCCTCAAGAAAAATAACAATGTGGGTGACCTCATACTGCCCATTGCCGCCATCAGGGGTGATGGCACCAGCAACGATTACTTTCCACCCGAGGTGCCTGCGCTGCCATCCTTTGCGCTGCAAAAAGCTATCTCCACCACCATCCGCGATCACGCCCGCGACTACTGGACCGGCACCGTATACACCACCAACCGCCGCGTATGGGAGCATGACGATGATTTTAAAACCTACCTGCGCAAGATACGTGTGATGGCTATAGACATGGAAACGGCTACCATATTTACCACAGGCTTTTATAACCAGATACCCACCGGCGCATTGCTGCTCGTGTCAGACCAGCCTATGGTGCCCGAAGGCGTAAAGACAGCCAGTAAAGACCTGGAGGTAACGCAGAAATATGTACATACCCATTTACAGATAGGTATAGCATCCCTCAAGCAGCTCATCAACGAGGGCCTTACCGTTAAGCACCTGCGCTTTTAATGGCCGATGCAAACCCGATATTATCAGTGAGCGGCCTGCACATCACCTTTGCTGGTCCGCAGCCATTCACTGCTGTCCATAATATTTCCTTCGCAATAGAAAAGGGCAAAACGCTCGCCATAGTAGGAGAGAGCGGTTCCGGTAAATCGCTTACAGCGCTGGCAGTAATGGGCTTGCTGCCTGCGGCAGCTTTGTTGCAGGGGGCTATTACATTGCATACCGCTGCTGCCACTGCTTCATTGCAAAAAAACTACCCGCAAGGCATACGGGGCAAGGAGATAGGCATGGTGTTTCAAGAGCCTATGAGTTCGCTCAATCCGGTCATGTGCGTAGGCAAACAGCTCAAAGAAGCCATCCTCACGCATCAACATATAACAGGCGATGCCGCAAAACAACTGGCCATAGACTGGCTGGGCAAGGTGCAGCTACCACAGCCAGATAAGATATATACGCGCTACCCGCACCAGCTATCGGGTGGGCAAAAACAGCGGGTGATGATAGCCATGGCCATGTGCAACCATCCCGAACTGCTGATAGCCGATGAACCCACCACCGCGCTCGATGTAACCGTGCAGCAAGAGATCATCCGCCTCATGCACTACCTGCAAACACAGCATGGTACCGCCATGATATTCATCACCCACGACCTGGGCCTCGCCGCTACAATAGCAGATGATGTGCTGGTGATGTACAAAGGCGAAGCTATGGAATATGGCCCGGCAACAGAAGTGCTCAGCAACCCCCAAAGCGCCTACACGCAGGCCCTGCTGCAATGCCGTCCATCGGCAGCGCAAAAGGGTGAACGCCTACCCATAGTGGCAGATATTTTAAACCCCGGCAGCGCCACACCACATATACTGCAGAAAGAAGTGCCTATAGGCGATCCACTGCTATCTGCGAACGATCTTAAAGTATGGTTCCCGCAGGAGCAAAATATATTCGGTACGCCACGCGCTTACTTCAAAGCAGTAGATGGTGTCTCTTTCGATCTGCGTAAAGGCGAGATCCTCGGGCTGGTAGGTGAGAGTGGCTGTGGTAAAAGCACCCTTAGCCGCGCCCTCATGGGCCTGGTGCCGGTGCATGAGGGCGCTATACTGTATGGCGGGCAAAACCTCGCCGCGCTTAGCAGCAAAGAGTGGCGGCCCGTCCGCAAGCGGATACAGATGATCTTCCAGGATCCCTATTCGTCCCTCAATCCACGCATGACCATTGGCGATATGCTCACCGAGCCGTTAAGGATACATGGCATAGCCATAGGCAGCGCGCTGGTGCAGGAGGCTAAAAGGCTGTTAGACCTCGTGCAGCTACCATCTACAGCGCTCAATAAATATCCGCATGAATTCTCCGGTGGCCAGCGTCAGCGCATAGGCATAGCCCGCGCATTGGCCCCACGACCCGAGATACTGATATGCGATGAAAGCGTTTCTGCGCTCGATGTGAGCATACAGGCACAAGTCCTCAACCTGCTCAAAGACCTTCAAGCAGAGTTCGGACTCACCTACCTCTTTATTGCCCACGACCTCGCAGTGGTACACTACATCAGCGACCGGGTCATGGTCATGCAGTCCGGTATAATAGTAGAATCCGGCACCGCCGATCAAGTCCTCAAACACCCCACAGACGACTACACCAAACGATTGATAGCGGCGATAGTGTAAGCTTTCTCAAATAACTGAGTTGGCCCAATGCTTTATTAAAACATGGATAAGTAGGTGTCATGGTGAGCCTAGTCGAACCATGACACCGTTGAGTGCGACTCATTCAATCACATTCCCCACATTACCGAATTGCCACATTGCTTTCACATTCTACACATTGTCCAATTGCCAAATTGTCGAATTGTCAAATTGATTTCCCCTTCCACCTTCCGCTCCGCAAATACAAGGTAGATCCTATAAGCAACGTGGTCCAATAGACAAACTCCGATCCCCAGCAGATGTACAGCGGGCTATGCCAAAGCCTGATGATGAAAAAACAATAAAGCAGGTATGTACCTACGCAGCTCATTTCCATCGTCAGGTTCACCACCGTATTGCCCGTGCCTACCACGCCGTTAAACACTACTGTACTAAGCGACATAATAAGTGTAGCCACCACGATCACGTGCAGGCTGGGTATGGCAAACTGTATCAGTGACATATCCTCTGAATAGATAGACAAAAACTCGCGCGAGAAAATGAGCAGCAGCCCGCAGATAATAATAGCATACAGTAGGCTCAGCTTGCATATTTTGATGATCAGCGCTACCACCTCTTTTTGCCGCCCCTGGCCTATGATATTGCTCACCATTGTATTGCAGGTGGTGGCCAGCGCCCATGTACCTACGCCCACTATACCAAAGATATTGCGCAGCACCTGCGATGCCGCCAGAGATTGTGGCCCCAGGTGCTCAATGAATATAAAGAAAATAAGCCACCCGCCTATGCTGAACATGAACTGCACAATAAGCGGGGAGGCCACCTTCAGTGTGCGCTGCGACAGCTCCATATCAAATTGGCGGAAGCTGAGGCGATACTCGCGGTACAACTTCTTGCTGAAGAAGATGCCCACCATGGTGCCGCAATAAAACACCTCCGATATAACAGACGATACCGCCGCGCCATTAAAGCCCATATGCGGCATACCACCCTTGCCAAAGATAAGGAGGTAATCGAACAGTATATTGACCAACGTAGCCACTACCGATCCGTAGATAAGCAACTTGGTGCGCCCTATGGCAATAAAGAATGCGCTGAACAGTTGCGTGACCATAAGGAACGGCAGCCCCCACACCCGCACATAAATGAACGATACACTGAGCTGAAAATTATCAGCACTATCCAGCGAGTAGCCAAACAGTACCGGGGCCAGCCACAGCGTGAGCAGCATAAGCCCCAGCGAGAACAGCACCGCAAGCATAGTGCCGTTGGTGAGCAGTTGCGCCAGCCCCTTCTTATCGCCCTCGCCTGCGCGCCGCGCCATTTGTATCTGCATACCGCTGCTCAGGCCGTAGCCTATCATCGCCAGTATTAGGAAGAACACACCCACAATGCCATTCACGCCCAGCTCCCTGGTACCCAGCCGCCCCAGGAACAAAGTATTGGTAAAGAAATTGAGTTGCGGTATCAGCAGCGCCAGCGATATAGGCGCCGCAAGCATAATGATCTGTTTATTCGTAGCAGCTACTCCTAATTGTTTATCGGGTGAGGGTTGGTTCAATGTGTATTAGTATAATTGGCGGCAAAGGTAGGATGTTATTCGC
>CAIVKT010000757.1 GCA_903906615.1 uncultured Bacteroidota bacterium
AGATGTAACCATAGAAATAAGTATGATCGGTGTAAACCAGACAAAGCCAGAGTTTACCGGCGATTATACTATTGTGCTTTTCCCCTTCCTCAAGCTGCTACGGCAGAAACCGGATGTGATCGGCAAACTGTTGGGCGATAAGCTATGCGAGGGCTCCGTTCTGTTTGGCGGTTATGAGATCGTGAGCGGTTTTTTGAACCTGAGCATAAAGGACTCGTTTTGGGTACACTACCTCACTACTAATTACACCAATAAAGAATATGGAATCAAGGGCAATGCCCGCCGGGTGATGGTGGAATACTCCTCCCCGAATACTAATAAGCCGCTGCACTTCGGGCATTTGCGCAATATCTTCCTGGGCGCTGCGGTATCTAATGTATTAAAGGTTGCGGGCAATGAAGTGATCAAAGCCAATCTCATCAACGACAGGGGCATACACATCTGCAAGTCTATGATCGCTTGGCAGCAGTTTGGCAATGGTGCCACCCCCGAGTCTACAGGCATTAAGGGCGACCACCTGGTGGGCGACTACTATGTAAAGTTCAATGATGCCTATAAAGCAGAGGTAGCCCAGCTAATAGAAAGCGGAGTATCTGAAAAGATAGCCGAGAAGGAAGCCCCCCTCATGCGCGGCGCACAGGATATGCTGCGCAAATGGGAGGCCGGCGATACAGAAGTAAGGAACCTTTGGCACACCATGAATAGCTGGGTATACGAAGGTTTTGATAAGACCTACCACAAGCTGGGCATCACCTTCGATAAAGCGTACTATGAAAGTAATACCTACCTGCTGGGCAAGCAGTTGGTGGAGGACGGACTAAAGAAGGGCGTACTCTTCAAAAAAGAAGATGGCTCGGTATGGGTAGACCTGAAGGACGATGGCCTTGACGAAAAGCTGCTCCTTCGTGGCGATGGGACCTCAGTGTATATGACTCAGGACCTGGGTACTGCCAAGCTGAAATATGATGACTACCAACTGGACCAATCGGTATATGTAATAGCCGATGAGCAGAACTACCACATGCAGGTATTGAAGTTCATCCTCAAAAAAATGGGCGAGCCGTGTGCCGATGGCATTCATCACCTGTCTTATGGAATGGTGGAGCTGCCGACCGGCAGAATGAAGAGCCGTGAAGGTACCGTTGTAGATGCCGATGATATGGTGGCCGAGATGGTGCGCCTCGCCGGTGAGCAAACAGAACAATCGGGCAAGACCGAAGGTTTTACCCCTGAAGAACTGGCTACCCTCTATGAAACCATAGGCCTGGGTGCACTTAAATTTTACCTGCTGCGGGTAGACCCCAAGAAGAAAATGATCTTTGACCCCAAGGAGTCTATAGACCTCCATGGGTTCACAGCTACATTTATACAATATGCCCACGCGCGCATCTGCTCCATATTAAGGAAGGAGCAAGTGCCGCAGCAACCGGATAGCCATATATTCACTACCTTCAACCAAACCACGGAGCTATCCCTGCTGGAACGGAAGATCATACTGGCACTGGAAGAGTATGCGGTTATATTGCAGGATGCTGCTGATGAGTTCAATCCATCTGCAGTTTGCAACTACTGCTTTCAACTGGCGCAACTGTTCAATACCTTTTATGCCGACCACAGCATAGCCAAT